>NZ_ALKG01000149.1 GCF_000286455.1 Selenomonas sp. FOBRC6 | reverse complement strand
GGAGCGGGTACGGACGGCGATTCGTAACTCCGGCATCCAGCTGCGGCAGGAACGGGTGACGGTGAATCTTGCACCTGCTGATGTGCGAAAGGACAGTTCAGGGCTTGATCTGCCGATCGCCGTCGGACTCCTTGCATCCTACGGTATGGTTCCAGAGGCGGCGGTGCAGAATGCGCTCTTCTCTGCGGAGCTTTCCCTCGATGGAAACTGTCGACCGATCAGCGGGATTCTCCCAATGGCAATCACGGCGCGGGAACATGGGTTGACAGAGTTTTACGTTGCTCCCTCCAATGCAGATGAGGCACTCCTGATTGACGGACTGAAGGTCTATGCGGTCGAGAATCTGGCGCAGCTTGTGCGTCATTTGACAGGGGCAGAAACACTGACTCCCGCTGAGCCACAAGCAACAGAACAGAAAAAGGACGCTGCGTTTACCGATGACTTTGCGGACGTACAGGGGCAGTATCAGGCGAAACGTGCGCTTGAGATTGCGGCAGCAGGAGGGCACAATGTCCTCATGGTTGGCGTTCCCGGCTCGGGCAAGACGATGCT
>NZ_ALKG01000148.1 GCF_000286455.1 Selenomonas sp. FOBRC6 | reverse complement strand
GCCACAGCCGCAACCTCAGCCCCAACCCCAACCCCAACCCCAGCCACAGCCGCAACCCCAGCCACAGCCGCAACCCCAGCCGCAGCCCCAGCCCCAGCCGCAGCCCCAGCCCCAGCCGCCAACCCCAGGTCCCGCGCTGCGCACCGCCGACCTTCTCATGGATATGGCGCTCGCCCAGCTCAGTGCATGGCGCGGCGAGAACAACGACCTGCATCGGCGCATGGGCGGACTGCGTGCGGGCGGAGCATCCGGCGCGTGGGTGCGCGGCTACGGCGGCAGGACGGAGTTCGGCAGCTATCCTACGGAGGGGCGTTACAGCGGCGTACAGGTCGGTATTGACCGTGCTGCTTCGCTCCATGGAGGCACGCTCTTCATGGGGGTTGCAGCCTCAACATCGAGCGGCACGGCGCGGAACAGCGACCTCGACGGCAGCCATCGTGCACACTTCTTCGGGGTGTACGGCAGCTACATGGGCAAACGCGGCGACTACCTCGACGCGATCGTGAAATACGGACGCATGACGAACGATGCAACCGCCGTCTTTGACGGTACGGCATACACGGGCGGCTGCGGCGTGAACGGCTGGAACATCTCCGTCGAATACGGACACCGCATAGCTGTCACCCCGCATTTCTACTGGACACCACAGGTCGAGCTGAACTATGGACGCATCGGCGCGGCAGACTACACGATGCGTGCAGGTTCTTTGCCGGGGGCTCACATCGCAAACGATGCCGTCACCACACTCGTCGGGCGCATTGGCACACAGATCGGCTATGAGGACGAGCACGGCACGGTCTATCTGAAACTCGGCTATCTGCGCGAGTTCAAGGGCGATCTCCATATGCGGGCGCAGTACGGATCGACCTCCATTGACCGCAGCTACTCGGCGCGGGACAGCTATTTTGAGTATGGACTGGGCTTTACACGAC
>NZ_ALKG01000147.1 GCF_000286455.1 Selenomonas sp. FOBRC6 | reverse complement strand
GTCGTCATGAAGGAGCGGCGGGAGAGCGCAGAGTTCGCCCGCCTCGGTTTCGATACCCTCACGGGCGGCAAGTACAGCCGCATCGCATACGGCGTGATGGAGCTATAAAAATTTTTATTTCCATTTAAGTTTATCCCACATTCCACCGATATACACGGTGGAATGTTTTATTCTAAAATTAAGGAAGCACTGATAAATTCAGCACCGCCATCTTGATGCATCCTTTTCGCCCTGCCTGTGTCAACAAATCCTACACATAGCCTTTGCTATGCGTCCGGTTTGTTTCCTTGGTAGGACAAAAATTCTGCACCAATCTGACGGACTTCATTTTATCAGCGATTCCTTACATAAGGAGGTGATGCGATGAGGATTGCAGACGATTCGATAGCGCTGGTCGGGCAAGGACGCAGGGGGACCGACCACGGACGAAAAGTGATGGGCAGCAGCGGAGCGTCGTTTGCACAGGTACTCGAGGGAGCAAGGGAACGCGTTCGTTTCTCGCAGCATGCAGAGGAACGCTTGCAGCGGCGCGGTGTCATGCTCACACACACAGAGCTTGAGAAGCTCGGCAGTACAATTGACCGCATGCGGGAGAAGGGCGCAAGGGAAGCCCTGATCTACATGAAGGACAGTACGGCAATGGTCGTCTCTGTGACGAACCGCACCGTGATTACGGCGCTTGACGACGTGACCGCGGCAGACAGTATATTTACGAATATTGACAGTGCAGCCATTATCTGAGAAAAGCTGGACCTACGGGAGGCTTTTGACCGCGCGCGACTGGTGCGGTCAGCAGAGAGACAAGGGGATTGTCTCAAAAAGGAGCGCAGGGTATCTCTGCGGAGATCTGCGTCCTGTCAGAGCGATGGCTTTCCTTTGCACTGTCACACACAGCAAAGGAGAGATTCATTATGATGCGTTCCATGTTCTCGGGTGTTTCCGGTCTCAAAGGCCATCAGACCCGCATGGATGTTATCGGCAACAACATTGCGAACGTCAACACGACGGGCTTCAAGGCGAGCCGCGTCACGTTCGCGGATATGATCTCGCAGAACCTCTCGGGTGCCTCCTCGCCGACGGGCACGATCGGCGGCGTGAACCCGAAGCAGGTCGGCCTCGGCATGAGCGTGGCGAGCACAGACCTCATCTACACGAACGGCTCCGTCCAGCAGACGGGCAAGAACACGGACGTTGCAATCTCGCGCGGCGACGGGCTCTTCGTTGTCTCGCGCGGTGAGCAGAAGTTCTACACGCGTAACGGTGCGTTCGGCTTCGATGCAGAGGGCAACCTCACGATCCCGAGCACGGGTCTCTACGTGCAGGGCTACATGGCAAACAACGGCGTTCTCAATGTCGCGGGTGACAATACGACGAAGATCCGGATCCCCGCAGGTAAGTCGATGGATGCAACGACGACCGCAACGGCGTCCTATACGAAGAACCTCAATGCGACGACGCCGGGCTATCAGGTGGCGAACGTTCTCGTACGCTATGCGGACGGCACATCGGAGACGACCAACTCCTATACGAAGAACGAGGTCGGCAAGCTTGTCCTGACAATGGACAACGGCAGGAAGATCTACCTCAGCTCCACGGCTCCCGCACAGACGGTCGGCACCAACCCGACAGGAGCACTCTACAGCTCCACGATCTCCAATGTTACCGCAAGCGCATCGGGACATGTGGATGCAAAGCTTGAGATGGACAGCCACAATCCTTCCAGTCCGAAGGAGATCAACGGCTCGGCGACGACGGTCATCAACCGTACGGGCGGTACGTCTCTGACGAGCGGAACCTATGCCTTCGGAGATGTGTTCAACATCAGCGGCAAGATTACGAACATTGTCAGCTCGCCGCCATCCGATGTTGTGCTGACACTGGATGCGAACAATACGATTACGCCGCGTACGCCCGTTACCATCAAGGTTCCGAATCCGACCAGCTTCACCTACGCAGTCGGCGATACCTACACAGGGCAGCTCAAGGTAACGAGCCTCACGCCCCAGGCAGGTGCGACGGTGACAACGGCGGACGGCAACAGTGCTGTGCTGTCAGCCGCGCTTTCCACCCCCATCACAAGCGCGTCCGCGACGTATACACATACGGGCGGTGCTGCGGATGGAACGATCAAGTCGATCACGCGAGAGTCCATCTATCAGCTCAGCGGCAAGAAGGTGTCCAGCGTTGTGCTGAATACGAAGAGTGGAACCTCTATTGATGGTCTGATCGGCAAGTCCTACAACGCGGGCGATACCTTCTATCCGTCGGTGGCAACGACGGTTACCGTGTATGATTCCCTTGGCGCGAAGCACGATGTCCCTGTCGTCTATACGAAGGCTGCGAACAATAAGTGGACGATCTCGCTCGGCAGCGGCGGAGACACATTCAACATCACTGAGGCGGACGGTACGGTGACGACGGTTGCGCTGACCAAGACCGACCTCAACTTTGATACGGCAGGTGGGTATGTCAGCGGCTCGGCATCGTTGAACCTCACCTACACGAACGGTGCGGCGCCGCAGCAGGTTGCAATGAATCTCGCCGCGATTACGCAGTACTCCGGCACGTCGACGATCTCGGCGACTTCGGACGGCAATGCGGCGGGTACACTCTCGAGCGTTGACATCGACAGCACGGGCGTCATCACGGGCACGTACACGAACGGCGTCCGCCAGAAGGAAGCCCAGATCGCGATGGCGCAGTTCAACAACCCGTCCGGTCTCACGAAGATGGGCGGCAACCTCTATCAGGAGTCGAACAACTCCGGCACCCGTACGATCAGCGGCGCGTCCGACATTGGTACGGAGCTGACGACCTCCGCACTCGAGATGTCGAATGTCGACATCGCCGACCAATTCTCGGATATGATTATCACGCAGCGCGGCTTCCAGTCGAACTCGAAGATCATCACGGTATCCGACGAGATGCTTGAGACACTTATCAATATGAAGCGGTAAACGAATATCTCCCGCGCAAGAGCCGCCCGTATGGGCGGCTCTTTGTATTGCGGCAGATGTTTTTAAGATATAGTTTGCATTTATACCTAGAAGACTTTACTAATAACGCATTTATGCTGTATAATGACGCAAGATGTATTATATCTGTGCGGAGTGGGGACTCTGCGGAAGCATCAGAATGGGGGAATTATATTTATGGAAATGTTGTTGGGCTTTATTGTCCTGCTGGCCTGCCTGATTGTCGGTGTGCGGCACGGCGGTCTTGGCCTTGCGGTGATCAGTGGCTTCGGCCTCGTGATCTACACGTTTGGCTTCGGCTATCAGCCGGGCAAGCCGCCGGTCGATGTCATGCTCATCATCCTCGCGGTGGTGACGTGCGCGGGCTTCCTGCAGACCTCGGGCGGACTCACGGTCATGCTCAAGTATGCAGAGAAGTTCCTGCGCAACAATCCGAAGCATGTCACGATCCTCGCGCCGCTCACGACGTGGTTCCTGACGGTGCTCTGCGGTACGGGTCACGTGGTCTACACGATGTTCCCAATCATCTACGATATCGCGATCAAGCAGGGCATCCGTCCCGAGCGTCCGATGGCGGTCTCGTCCGTTGCCTCGCAGATGGGGATCTGTGCCTCGCCTGTGTCGGTTGCTGTCGTCTCGATGGTTGCCTTCCTCTCCGCCTCGGGGCATGAGTTCACTGTGTTCCAGGTGCTCTCGGTCTCGATTCCTGCGACAGGATTCGGCGTCCTTTTTGCCGCGCTCTGGAGCTATCGCCGCGGCAAGGATCTCGAGCAGGATGAGCGATTCCAGGAGTTCATCCGCGACCCCGAGAACAAGAAGTATGTCTACGGCGATGCGGAGACGCTGCTCGATAAGGAGCTGCCGAAGGAATACTACCGCGCGATGTTCATCTTCTTCGCGGGTATCATTGCGATTGCGGTGCTCGGTAACTTCCCCGAACTGTTGCCGAAGTTCCCGCCGAAGCCGGATGCTGCCCCGAAGGCAATCTCGATGGTCGTCGTCATCCAGATGGTCATGCTACTCGTGGGGGCTGTCATTCTCGTCAGCTGCAAGGTCAAGGCGAAGGATGTCGGCAACTCGCAGGTGTTCCGCTCGGGCGTTGTGGCGCTTGTCTCGGTCTATGGTGTTGCATGGATGGCGGATACGTACTTCATGAACCACATTGGCTTCCTGAAGGAGTTCCTCGGCTCTGCCGTGCAGACCTATCCGTGGGCGTACGCCGTCCTCGCGTTCCTCACGTCGAAGCTCGTGAACTCGCAGGGCGCGGCGATTGCAATCGTTGTGCCGATGGCGATCAATGTGGGCATGGATCCGATCCTCGTACTCTCGTTCATCTCGGCATGCTACGGCTACTTCTTCCTGCCGACCTATCCGTCCGACCTCGCGTGCATCGGCTTTGACCGCTCGGGCACGACGCGCATCGGCAAGTACATCCTGAACCACTCGTTCATGATTCCAGGGCTGATCGGCGTCATTTCGGGCTGCTGCGTCGGCTACGTCGTAGCACATCTGATTTTCTGAGCAGTATAAATTGCGCATAGAAAAGCCTCCTCCGTTTGCTGCGGAGGAGGCTTGCTCTGTCTATATCAGAGCATCGTATGATCGGGTTGGTGGCTGAGTATGCTCTTGCTGAACTCGATGAATGACTGCGCGGCGCGCGAGATGTAGCGGTCGCGCTTCCACGCAAGACCGACGTCGACGTATACGGGCGTAGCGAGTGGTATGGCGCGGATGCCCGGCGTGTCACGCACGATCATGTCGAGCAGGAATGCATTTCCAACGCCGCTCGCGACGAGCCCCATGATGGTGACGACCTGATTGGATTCGAGTACAATGTTCGGCGTAAAGCCTGCTGTCTTCATCTTTTGCAGCATGGTCTGTCGTAGGAAGGAACCCTCTTTGAGCATGATGAGGTTGTGATCCTCAACGTCCTGAAGCGTGATCGCCTTGCGTGCAGCGAGATCGCTGTCCTCGGGGACACAGCAGACAATCTGGCTGCGCGCCATCGGGAGGAGCTGGAGGTTCGGTGAGGTGTCGGGGATGATGATGATGCCGAAGTCCAGCTCGTCGCGCTCAAGCTGCTCGCGGATTGCGACGGAGCCCTCCTCATGCAGGTATACGTCGAGGTGGGAGTAGCGGCGCTGAAAGCTCGAGAAAATTTTCGGAAAGAGGTAGGCACCCATCATTGGCGGGATGCCGATCTTGATTGTGCCCTTCTGCAGCTGCTTGTAGTCGTTGACCTCGAGCACGGCGTCCTGTATGTTGCGCAGCGCTACCTCGACGCGCCCGAGGAAGACTGCACCCTCGGGGGTCAGGGAGAGCTGCTTCTGACTGCGGTCAAAGAGCTGTATGCCAAGTTCGCCCTCCAGTTTTTTGATCGCAACAGTGATATTCGGCTGGGAGACGCGGAGGCGTTCGGCGGCGCGCGTGATGTTTTTCAGGCGGCTCGCCATCTGGAAATATTCCAACTGCCGTAGTTCCATGAGACCATCCTCCTAATAAGTTTTTTTTATGCGCTTTCTATTATACCATATTTTCAGTGAATGTATGATAGGATAATGCAAATTTATTGAAAAAAATTTCTTGAGTTTTTTTAAAAAATAGGTAGGATTTTTTAGGGAATTATGGAATAATATAGGAAGATGTGGACGTGTATCTGACGGAGCGGATATGTGTGCGTTCGCTGATCGAGAGAAATGGAATGGGGGGCTTTTGTTTTGGAAAAATCAACAGTCATCGGGCTTATCATGGGGGTCATCTCGATCTTTGTCGGCATGATCCTGAAGGGAGCACCGCTCACGGCGCTCAACAATCCAGCGGCGTTCCTCATCATCATTGGTGGTACGTTCTCATGCTTGTTCATTGGTTTTCGCATGGAGCAGCTGGGAAATTTCATCAACCTGATCAAGAAGACCTGCCAAGTTCCGCAGCTTCAGGAAAAGGGGCAGCTCGTGCAGCAGTTCATCGAGCTGTCGCAGATTGCGCGCCGTGAGGGCATCCTTGCCCTTGAGAGCAAGGCGCAGGAGATTCAGGATCCGTTCTTCCGCACGGGTCTGGGCATGGTCATCGACGGTGATGTTCTGGATGCAGAGCTGGCGATCATGCAGGAGCGCCACGCCGAGGGGCGTTCGATGTTCACACAGGCGGGCACGTACGCACCAACGCTGGGCGTTCTGGGCGCCGTTGTCGGCCTGATTGCTGCTCTGGGTAACCTGAACGATATCGATAAACTCGGTCACTCCATTGCAGCTGCATTCGTTGCGACGATTCTGGGTATCTTTACCGGATACGTTCTCTGGATGCCGTTCGCGAATAAGCTCAAGATCATGTCCGAGCAGGAAGTCAGTCAGAAGCGCATGATCATCGAGGGCATTCTCTCGCTGCAGGCGGGCGACTCCCCGACCGCGATCGAGGCGAAGCTCATGGTCTTCATCCCGCAGACGGAGCGTGAGGCGCTGAAGGGAGAGGGCTGATATGGCGAGAAAGAAGCATGCGAAGCCGCATGAAGAAGAAGCAGGCGAGGCCTGGCTCCTCCCGTATTCGGATCTAATGACGCTGCTCCTGGCGCTCTTCATCGCGCTCTTTGCGATGTCGCAGACGGACTCGTCGAAGATGCAGGCACTCGCCCAGGCGTTCACGGCGGCGTTCAATATGGGCGGGCCGTCCTTCTTCTCCGGTATGGGGCCCTCCATGTCGATGCCGTCGACGCCGAGCTCAGGAGCTGAGAGCTCCAACAGTGCGTACATGGAAGAAAACGAGAATCTGCGTGAGGCGCAGGAGAAACTCGAACAGTATATCAAAGAGAACAATCTTGAGGATCAGGTCAGTACGGAGCTCACTGAGGACGGGCTGATGATCCGACTGAAGGAAAAGGCACTCTTTGCCTCCGGCTCTGCATCGCTGCAGGGGCAGGCGGAGCAGATTGTGCCTGTGATCGCGGCTCTCCTTTCCTCCCTGCCGGAGCGCGTGACCATCTCGGGACACACGGATAATGTGCCGATCTCTACGGCGCAGTTCCCGTCGAACTGGGAGCTGAGCTCCTCGCGTGCCGTGAATCTCATGCGTGGTCTCATGGGCGCACAGCCGTCACTCAATCCCGCGCGGTTCAGTGCGCTGGGCTACAGTGAATATCGTCCGATTGCATCGAATGATACGGAGGAGGGGCGTGCGCAGAATCGTCGTGTTGAGGTCTTCATTGCGCGCAGCATGCGCTTCAGCCAGGACGACTCGATCAGCGCCTCTGACGGGCAGGTAAAGACGAGTGCAAATGCGCCGTCGAATGCAATGCCGACCTCGACGGGCACGGGGGCACAGGCTGGTTCGTCTGAGATCATGGGTGCTGCTCAGCGGCCGACCCCGAACTCACCAGGGGTGGTACCGGCACCGCTGCAGCGTTGAATGTAAGAGAAAAAGGAATTGAAAGGGGCTATTGCGGGTGCAATGGCTCCTTTTTGTATCATCAGGCGGAGGACGTATGATTCTGGGCATCGGCAGCGACATTATCCACATCCCGCGCGTCGCGCGTGCGATTGAGAACCCACGCTTTCTCGAACGAGTCTATACGGCACAGGAACGCGCCTATGCCGCATCACGAGGCAAGGGGCGGGCAGCAAGTCTTGCCGCGCGATTTGCGGGCAAAGAGGCCGTGCTCAAGGCGTTTGGCACGGGGCTGCGCGATGGGCAGATGCAGGATGTGGAGATCCTGCCGAATGCACTCGGTGCGCCCACAGTGCATCTCAGTGGATATTTTGCACGTCTTGCGGCAGAGATGGGCGTAAAGCACGTGTGGATCACGCTCTCTCATGAGCGCGACTACGCGACGGCATATTGTATATTGGAGGGTCAGCGATGAATGTATCGTTTGCAGAGGATATGCGCCGAATTGATGAGACTGTGGTAAAGGACTACGGTCTGCCCGCCATTGCTCTGATGGAGAATGCCGGACGGCGGACGGCGGAGGAGGCCGCCGCAATGATCGACGGAGCAGCGGATAAGGTGTTCACCGTCTTTGCCGGCGGCGGCAACAATGGAGGGGATGCCTTTGCTGCTGCGCGCCATCTCATGAATATGGGCGCGCGCGTGAAGCTCTTCTTCACGGGAGAGGAGGAGCGCCTGAGCGAGGCGGCGCGTGCGATGCACGATGCGCTGCGTGCAATGGGCGTGGAGATCCGTCCGCTCGTCAGTGATCGGGACTGGGATCGCCTGCGTGTCTCGCTGCGCTTTACCGATGCCGTCGTGGACGGCATCCTCGGTACGGGGACGCATGGTGAGCTGCGTAAGCCCGTTCTGCGTGTCATCGAGGAAATCAATGCTGCGGGAAGGCCTGTGATAGCGATCGATATCCCGAGTGGAGTGGAGGCGGATACGGGGCGTATCGGCTCCATTGCCGTGCGTGCGGAGCGCACGCTTGCCCTCGGCCTGCCGAAGGTCGGGCATCTCCTTGGCGCAGGGGCAAATGCCGCGGGGCAGCTGCTTGTGGATGATATCGGTATCCCCCGCGCTCTGCTCGAAGGGGAGGCACTGCGCCAGTCGCTCATTACGCGGGAGGCTGCGGCGAAGCTCCTGCCCGCACGTGCGCGCGACGTGCACAAGGGCAGCTGCGGACGCATTCTCATGCTCGCGGGCTCGCTCGGGATGACGGGCGCAGCGGCACTTGCGGCGGAGGCGGCTCTGCGCATTGGGGCGGGGCTGGTGACCCTTGCCGTGCCCGAGCGCCTATACCCTGTACTCGCGGCGAAGCTGACGGAGGTCATGGTAGTTCCCGTTCCGGATGAGGGGGCGGGCTATTTCGGCGGGATGAAGGCTCTCGAGGCAGCTCTTTCGCTCGCACAGAATATGGATGCCGTACTCATCGGACCGGGGCTTGGGCGCAAGGCGGAGACGAGTGAATTCGTGCGCCTCTTTGCGGCGGATGTCAAGGTGCCGCTTGTGATGGACGCGGATGCAATCGCGGCATTCCAAGGACATCTCGACGCGCTGCGCGATCTGCCGCAGGTGCCGATCCTGACGCCGCATCTCGGAGAGTTTGCGGCGCTCCTGGGCAAGACGGTGGACGAGGTCGAGGATGATTTGCTCGGCGTGGCGCGCGAGGCTGCGCACGCACATCAGGCGGTCTTTGTCGTGAAGAGTGCGTGTACAATCGTGGTCTACCCCGACGGGGATGCGTTCTTTACGACTTGCGGCAACGCGGGTATGGCGACGGCTGGTGCGGGCGATGTGCTCGCGGGTACGATCGCGGGGCTGATGCGGCAGATGGAGAGCGGGATGACGCCGATTGTCGGCGTGTATGCACACGGGCGTGCAGGCGATCTCGCGTATGAGTACAACGGCAATGGTCTTGTGGCGGGCGATATTCTGGAGCTCCTGCCGCGTGCGCTGAAGGAGCTGACGAATACAACGGTATGAGTTTACGGAGCAAGTCCCATGCGAATACTTCGTACTGAGGCATTACATCGTTGACAATCGTGCTTCATCGTACTATGATAGGACTACATTTTTGTAGGAAAGAGGCGGAGTTATGGCAAGAGCGGATATTGACTGGGGAAATTTGGGGTTTGCGTACCGCGCACTGCCCGAGCGGTATGTGTCGAACTATGCGGATGGTGCGTGGGATGCGGGCGGACTGACGTCCGATGCGACGGTTGCGCTCAGCGAGTGTGCGGGCATTCTGCACTACTGCCAGGAGGTCTTCGAGGGGCTGAAGGCATATGAGACCGTGGACGGTCATATCGTGACGTTCCGCCCCGATCTCAATGCGGCGCGCATGTATGCGTCGGCAGCGTATCTCGAGATGCCGTCGTTCCCCGAGGAGCGCTTTATCGAGGCGGTGGACGCGGTGGTCACGGCGAACCGCGATTATGTGCCGCCGTACGGCTCGGACGCATCGCTCTATCTGCGCCCGCTCATCTTCGCGACGGGCGAGGTGATCGGCGTGAAGCCGGCGGATGCATATCAGTTTCGCCTCTTTGCAACGCCCGTGGGGCCGTACTTCAAGGGCGGTGCGAAGCCTGTACGCATCTGCGTGAGCGACTTTGACCGCGCGGCGCCGCACGGCACGGGGCACATCAAGGCGGGGCTGAACTATGCGATGAGTCTGCATGCCTATATGACGGCGAAAGCGGCGGGCTTTGATGAGAATATGTTCCTCGATGCCGCCACGCGCACGTATGTTGAGGAGACGGGCGGCGCGAACTTCCTGTTTGTGACGAAGGCTGGCACGGTCGTGACGCCAAAGTCGGATTCGATCCTGCCGTCAATCACGCGCCGTTCTCTCGTTTATATCGCCGAGCACATCCTCGGTATGAAGGTGGAGGAGCGTCCCATCGCGTTCGCGGAGCTTCCGGAGTTTGCCGAGTGCGGCCTGTGCGGAACCGCTGCGGTGATCTCGCCGGTCGGCTCGGTGACGCACGGCGATGATGTAATCGCATTCCCGAGCGGCATGGAGCACATGGGACCTGTCCTGCAGAAGCTCTATGACACGCTGCGTGGCATTCAGCTCGGCACGGTCGAGGCTCCTGAGGGCTGGATTCGCAAGATCTGCTGATGCTTCCAATTTCGCTCCCTTTACGAAGGTGTTCCCAATACATTTGGAAGTCTTTCGTCGAGGGGGCGAAAATTTTTTGAAAGATAGGGTCAGGTCACAAGGATTTTCGATATTCAGAGAGAAATTCTAACATAGTAGCAGTGCGCGCGTGGGAAGCGCATCACTGCCTGCGGGGATGTATCAGAGACATACAAAGGGAAGCGTTTGCCTTGGGGGTTCTTATGCCGCTTGATTTTACGATGCCGACGCAGTTTCGCGGCATCCTGTCGACCATCACGCTGCTGGATATTCTCGATATTCTGATTGTGGCGTTCATTCTCTACCGCGTCTATGTCATGCTCGAGGACACGCGTGCGATTACGCTCGCAAAGGGCATCCTCGTGCTGCTTGGTGTGACGGTGGTGGCAAGTTATTTCGAACTACATGTGATCTCGTGGCTCCTGCAGAAGTCCGTGACCCTGCTCTTTGTTGCGCTGCCGATCGTATTTCAGCCGGAACTGCGGCGTGCGCTTGAGCATCTGGGGCAGGGGCGCTTTTTCCGTGCGGGCGGGCTCCTTGACGATGAGGAGGCGCAGAGCACGATTCGTGAGATCCGCAACGCTGTGAAGATCCTCTCGGCGAACAAGATCGGTGCACTGCTCGTCATTGAGCGCAATATGGGGCTGAACGACATCAGTGCGACGGGCATACAGATCGACGGCCTCATTACATCGGACTTCCTGATGAATGTCTTCATCCCGAATACGCCGCTGCATGACGGTGCGGCGGTGATCCGCGGGAAACGCCTCATCGCGGCGGGCTGCCTCCTGCCTCTGACGGAGAACCGCAGTCTCTCGACGGAGCTCGGGACGCGTCATCGCGCTGCAATCGGACTTTCCGAGCAGTGTGATGCCCTCGTCGTGGTTGTGAGTGAGGAGACGGGGACGATCTCGATTGCGGAGAACGGACGGATTCATCGTCACCTGGACGGGGATCAGCTGACCCATATCCTGACACCCGCCTTTGCCTATAACTCGCGTTCGTCTATTTGGGAAATCGTTCGGAGCTGGAGGAAGAAATGATGACAAGGCTTCGGAGTATTGTGCAGCATAATCTGCCCGTGAAGATTGCGGCGGTCATTGTGGCGATTGTGCTCTGGCTCTATGTAATGAACGATCAGAACCCGGCGATTGACGGCAGCTATACGGTACCTGTGACGATCGAGAATGCGCCGGACGGCTATCTGATGAATGCCGCTGCAAATACGGTGACGATCCGCGTGCGCGGGCCGCGCGCTCTCTTTGTTGCGGCAGACCGCAGCGACTTCCATGCGCACGTGAATCTCGTCGATTTTACAGAGGGGGATAAGGAGTATGCTGTGGAAACGGCGATTCCGTATGGCTTTGAGCTTGTGAATGTCTCTCCGGACAAGATCAATGTGAATCTGGACCGCCTGATTCAGAAGACGTTCAAGGCGGAGCTGACCCTCAGCGGATCGCCCGCGACGGGCTTCACGGTGGATAAAGTTGCACAGGCAAGCGAAGCTGCGACGGTGGAGGGGCCGCGCAGCCTCGTGAATCAAGTCGTGCATATTGTGGGGCATATCAATCTGAACGGACAGTCGAGTAACTATAACTCGACCGTGACACTCTTTGCGCTGAATGCCGAGGGGCGTGAGGTTTCGGGCATTACGCTGACACCCCCCTCTACGGAGGTGACGGTGAATCTCGCACGCGGCCTCTCACGCAAGGTGGTCGAGGTGCAGGCAAAGGCGCAGAGCGATCTCCCGCCGCAGCTGAAGCTCGAGGGGATCACGGTGGAGCCCGCACGCATCGAGATCGCGGGCGCGGAGGATGTCATCCGAAAGATCACGAGCATCGCAACGGAGGAGTTCTCCCTCTCGCATGTGCGCGAGACGGAGCAGCGACAAGTGAGGCTTGCGCTGCCCGAGGGCGTGACGGTGACAGATCCGAATGTGACTGTGGAGATTAAAGTTGGAGCAATGCAATGATTCGCGTGAAAAATCTGCGCGTTCCCTATGACAGCACGCTTTCGCTCGCGGAGATCGCAGCGGAGCACCTCAAGCAATCACCCTGTGCCGTGCACGGGGTGATTGTCGTTCATAAGGCTCTGGATGCGCGGCGTAGGCGCGGCGCGCCGATTCTGTGGATCTATACCCTCGATGTTGCGGTGGAGGAGGAGCGCACGGTGCTCTCGCGACTGAGGCGCGATAAAGAAGTCATGCCTGTACCCGCCGATCCGCCACTGATGATCCCGCGCGTCGGGGGCAGCAGCACACGTCCCGTCGTCGTGGGATTCGGTCCTGCGGGGATCTTCGCTGCGTGGGCGCTCGCGCGCGCGGGCTGTGCGCCGCTCGTGCTTGAGCGTGGGCAGGATGTCGATCGGCGTACGGCGGATGTCGCGCGCTTCTGGCAGACGGGCGTGCTTGATCCTGCGTCGAATGTGCAGTTCGGCGAGGGCGGTGCAGGGACGTTCTCGGACGGGAAGCTGACGGCGCGCAGCAATGACCCGCGCATGCGCGAGATCATCGAGGCATTTGTCGCGGCGGGCGCGCCCGAGGAGATCCGATATCTCCAAAAGCCGCATATCGGGACGGATGTGCTGCGCCGCGTGGTGAAGAATCTGCGCAGCGAGATCATTCGCATGGGCGGAGAGGTGCGCTTCGGCGCGCAGGTGACGGGCGTGGAGCTGTGTGCAGGACGGCTCGCGGCGCTCGTTGTGAACGATACGGAGCGGATTTCCGCCGATGCCGCCTTCTTCGGCATAGGGCATTCGGCGCGCGATACGTACGCTATGCTGCATGAGGCGGGGCTTATGATGGAGGCAAAGGCATTCGCCGTCGGTGTGCGTATCGAGCACGCGCAGACGTTCATCGACCGCATGCAGTACGGCGCGGCGGCGGGCAGTCCGCAGCTCCCCGTCGCGGACTACGCGATGACGTACCGAGACGAGGCGGGCGGGCGTGGCGTGTACTCGTTCTGTATGTGCCCCGGCGGCATGGTGGTCGCGGCGGCATCTGAGGAGGGACGGCTCGTGACGAACGGGATGAGCAACTATCGCCGCAACTCGGGCGTGGCGAACAGTGCCCTGCTTGTGCAGGTCAGCCCCTCGGATTGGGGCGGGGATGTACTCGGCGGCATCCGCTTCCAGCGGGAACTCGAGGAGCGTGCCTATCGCCTTGGCGGCGGGGATTACTGTGCGCCCGTGCAGTCCGTTGGCGATTTCTGTGCGGGGCGGACGGGCACCCAGGACTTTGCCGTTACGCCGACGTATGCGCCCGGTGTGCGCGCCGCCGATCTGCGCGCGCTGTTGCCTCCTGCGTGCACGGCATCCCTTGCGCGTGCGCTTACATTTTGGGAGGAGCGCGTGCCGGGGGTCGGGGCTGCCGATGTGCCGATGACGGGCGTGGAGTCACGTTCGTCCGCGCCCTGCCGCATCCTGCGCGATCCAGCGACGATGGCATCGGTCTCGGCGGTGGGGCTGTACCCGATCGGTGAAGGTGCGGGCTATGCGGGCGGCATTATGAGCGCGGCGCTCGACGGGCTGAAAGCTGCGCTTGCATTTTTGGGAAAGATACAGTAGATTATAGAGACAATATAGTATAGGGGGCTGTTCATGGTGAGACTTTTTGGTACGGACGGCGTGCGCGGTGAGGCAAATACGGAGCTGACGCCGGAGCTGGCATATCATCTCGGGCGGGCGGCGACGCTCTATTTCGGCGCGCAGTCGGAGGTGCGCCCGCGCATTCTGATCGGACGCGATACGCGTATCTCGGGCGAGATGTTCGAGGCGGCGCTCACGTCGGGCATTTGCTCAGCTGGCGGCATTGCACTCCTCGCGGGTGTTGTTCCGACGCCTGCAGTCGCCTATCTCGCGCGTGAGCATAGGATGCAGGCAGGCATTGTGATTTCCGCCTCGCACAATCCGTTTCCCGACAACGGGATCAAGTTCTTCGGCGGGGATGGCTACAAGCTGCCGGACGCGGTGGAGGATGAGCTCGAGGCACTTGTGCGCCGCCTGCAGACGAATGACGATGCAGCGCGCCCGACGGGCAAGGCGATCGGGATCGTGGAGTACCGCGACGACCTCCTCAACCAGTACATCGACTACGTGGTGAGCACGTGCACGGAGCGGTTCGACGGCATGAAGATCGTGCTCGACTGCGCGAACGGCGCCGCCTATGAGGCGATGCCGAAGGTGCTGCGCCGCCTCGGCGCCGAGGTGAAGGTCATCCATGCGCTCCCGAACGGCGTGAACATCAACGACGGCTGCGGCTCAACCCACCTCGAGTCCCTGCGGCGCACTGTGCTCGAGCGCGGCGCGGACATCGGCATTGCGCACGACGGGGACGCAGACCGCTGCCTCTGCCTCGATGAGACGGGCGCGCTGATCGACGGCGATCACATTCTCGTTGCCTGCGCCTCGGAGATGATTCGCGCGGGGCGTCTGCCGCACAAGACGGTCGTGACGACGGTGATGGCGAATATCGGCTTCCACAAGGCAATCGCAGAGCTGGGCGGGCGCGTCGACGTGACGGCGGTCGGCGACCGCTATGTGCTCGAGTCCATGCGCGCGAACGGCTACAGCATCGGCGGCGAGCAGTCGGGGCATATCATCTTTGCCGAGCATGCGACGACGGGCGACGGGCTCATCACGGCGCTGCAGGTGCTCGCGGCGCTGCGCCGCAGCGGAAAGAAGGCGTCGGAGCTGAACGCGATGATGACGACCTACCCGCAGCTCCTCGTCAATGTCCGCGTGAAGACGAAGGCGGGCTGGGAGGAGAATCCCGCGATCCGCGCTGCGATCGAGGAGGGCGAGCGCGTGCTCGGCAGTGACGGGCGCGTGCTTGTGCGCCCCTCGGGCACGGAGCCGCTCATCCGCGTCATGGCGGAGGGCAGCGATCAGGCGCAGCTCGAGGAGGTCTGCGGCGCGATCGTCGAGGTTGTGAAGCGGGAGCAGGGTGAGGCGTAATGTCGCATCTCTCCGCCGTCCTGCTCGTCCTGCTCGCAGGGACGATGTGGGCAGCGAGTGGCACGGCAGCACAGCATTTCTACACGCAGTCCGCGCACGTCCCCATCGAGCTCACGCAGGTGCGGCTCTTCCTGTCGAGTACGCTCTTCTTCCTGCTCGCATATTGGAGTGGGGGGCTTCGGCGCGGCGTCCGCGCTCTGCGGAAGAGTCCGCGCCTGCTCGCGCAGCTGGCGATCCACGGCATTCTCGGGATCATGATTGTGCAGTACTCCTATTTCATGGGGATTGCGGAGGGCGATGCGGCGGCGACGACTGTCATCGGTTATACGAGCCCCGCGATGATGATCCTCTATCTCGCTGTGCGCTGGCGGCGCATGCCCTCGACAGCGGAGGCGGGGACGGTCATCGTGGCGGTGGCGGGGGTGTTCCTCCTCGTGACGGGCGGCGATATCGGGCGTCTCTCCGTGCCGATGTCCTGCATCGTTTGGAGCCTCATCTCAGGGGCGACCTTCACCTTTGCCATGCTCTATCCCGTGCATCTGCTGCGCCTCTTTGACCGTTTCTTTCTGCTCGCCGTCTGCATGCTGATCGGTGGCATTTCGCTCCTGCCGATGACGCAGGCAATCGCCGATGTCGGATCCTTTTTTACGGAGGGGACGTGGCTCGATCTCCTCGTCATCATTGGCTTCGGGACGATTGTTGCGTTCTTTGCGTTCAATCTCGGGCTGCGTTGGCTGAGTCCTGAGGAGACGGCGATCACGGCGACAATCGAGCCCGTGGCAAGCGTCATCTTTGCATGGCTCATCTTTGATACACATTTTGTCATGATGCAGATCGTTGGGATCGTGCTCGTCATTGCGGCGATTTTGACGCCGAATGTGCTGCGGAAATGGGGGTACACATGAAGATTCCCCTGCGCTATCAGATGTCGGAGTACGACTGTGGGCCGACGGCGCTGCTCAATGCGGTGAGCTATCTCTTCCCGCGCCGTGAGGTGCCGCCCGAGATCATCCGCAGCGTCATGCTCTACACCTTGGATTGCTACGGTATGGACGGGACTGCGTGCAAGGCGGGCACGTCGCGCATGGCGATGATGTATCTCGCGAACTGGCTCGAGGGTTTTTCGCGCGCGACGAAGTTCCCGCTCACCTGTCAGTATATTTCGGGGCGCGCGGTGCACATCGGCGCGCACAGCTATATCAACGACGCACTTGTGCGCGGTGGCGCTGCGGTCGTGCGCCTCTTCTACGAGGTCGAGCACTATGCGCTGCTCACGGGTGCGTCCGAGGGGCACATCTATCTTTTCGATCCCTACTATCTCGCGGAGGCGGAGCCGGAGTTTATGCAGGCGGGCATTGCGGTGACGCTTACGCATCCGCATAGCTACAACCGCATCGTGCCCTTTGATGTGTTCAACCGCGAGACGCAGGAGCTCTATGCGTTTGGTGCGGTGGACAGCCGTGAGGCGGTGCTGCTCTTTGACGAGCGGACGCGGCGGACGGCGGACGATACGATCGAGTATTTTATCTAAAATCAGACGGGAGGTTTGTTCTTGCAGGAGACGACGGAGACGATTGAGTTCAGGGATATGCACGAGGCGGCGGCGCTCCTCGGGGAGCGAGACACGCTGCTGCAGTGCATGCAGGAGGTCTTTGCCTGCCGCATCGTGAGCCGTGGCACGGCGCTCGCCGTGACGGGGGCGGAGGAGGATGTCGCCGCCGCGCGTGTGCTCGTACAGGAACTGCTCTTCTATCACAGACAGGGCGCGAAGCTGACGACGCATGAGGTGAACTACGGCGCGCAGCTCGTGCGGGCGGGGCGCGTGGAGGAACTGCACTCCCTTTTTGCCGAGGTGCTGCTCGTGACGGCAAAGGGCAAGGAGGTGCGCGCAAAGACGCTCGGACAGCGCGACTACCTTGCGAAGATCCGGCGCAATGCCGTGACCCTCGGCGTCGGCCCTGCGGGCACGGGCAAGACCTATCTCGCGGTCGTGATGGCAGTCGCGGCTCTGCGCAACCGCGAGGTGAGCCGCATCATCCTGACGCGTCCCGCCGTGGAGGCGGGCGAGCACCTCGGCTTCCTGCCCGGCGATCTGACGGAGAAGATCAATCCCTACCTGCGGCCGCTCTACGACGCCCTGCAGGACATCCTCGGCGCGGAGGCGTATCAGAAGATGATGAGCCGCCAGCTGATCGAGGTTGCGCCGCTTGCCTACATTCGCGGGCGCACGCTCGAGGATGCCTTCATCATCCTCGACGAGGCGCAGAATACGACGGGCGCGCAGATGAAGATGTTCCTCACGCGCCTCGGCTTCGGCTCGCGCATGGTGGTGACGGGCGACCTCGAGCAGGTCGATCTGCCGCGCGGCACGGTGTCGGGGCTGAAGCAGGCGTGCCAGATTCTAAAGGGTGTGCGGGGCGTCGGCATTGTGTGGCTCGAGCCCGTGGACATCATCCGTCACGAGGTCGTGACACGCATTGTCGAGGCGTACGGCGCGTGGGAGAAGAAGCGGGGACAAAAGCATGGAGATTGAGATTCGGACGGAGCCGGAGGAACTGCCCGTCTCCGAGGAGGAGCGGGCGGCGGTGCGCCGCGCGATTGAGACGGTCGGACGCCTCTACGGGGCGGAGGGCGCCGAGGTGAGCGTAACACTCACGGACGACGCGCACATCCACGTCATCAACAGGGAATATCGCAATGTCGACCGTCCGACGGATGTCATCTCCTTTGCCCTCACGGAGAGTGAGGAGCCCGAGATCATCGGCGGTGGGGAACATGAAGTGCTCGGCGATCTCATCATATCGCTCGAGCGCATGCGGGCACAGGCGGCGGAATACGGGCATACGGAGCTGCGCGAACTCTCCTTTCTCACGGTACACGGGATGCTGCACCTCCTCGGCTATGACCACATGGAGGCGGAGGAGCGCCAGGAGATGGAGGAGGAGCAGCGCGCGGTCATGAAGGAACTGGGGATCACACGATGAATGCACATAAATCGGGCTTCGCCGCCGTGATCGGGCGGCCGAATGTCGGCAAATCCACGCTGATCAACGCACTCATCGGGCAGAAAATCGCCATCATGAGCGACAAGCCGCAGACAACGCGCAGCCGCATCCTCTGCATCTTGACGGAGGAGGACGCGCAGATCATCTTCCTCGACACGCCGGGCGTACACAAGCCGAAGCACAAGCTTGGCGACTATATGGCAAAGGCGACGGAGGGGGCTCTGCACGGCGTCGATGTCGTCGTCTTTGTCGTGGACGTGACGGAGAAGATGGGCGCGGGCGAGCAGTATATCCTAAAGCAGCTAGCAAATGTGCGCGTGCCCGTCCTACTCGCCGTGAACAAGGTGGACTGCATCCCACGCGAGGAGAGTCTGCCCGTCATTGCAAACTATGCAAAGGCGTACGACTTCGCGGGCATTGTGCCGATCTCGGCGCGCGAGGGGGAGAACCTGGACGGGCTGCTCGTGGAGATCAAAAAACATCTGCCCGAGGGACCACAGTACTATCCCGCCGATATGGTGACGGATCAGCCCGAGCGCCTCATCATCGCTGAGCTCGTGCGCGAGAAGGTGCTCGAGCTGACGCGTGACGAGATCCCGCACGCGGTCGCCGTTGATATCGAGGAGATGACGACGCGCGCGAAGGGCGATGTCTACATCCGCGCTGTGATCTACGTCGAGCGCGAATCGCAGAAAGGCATTGTCATCGGTGCGCGCGGAGCACTCCTTAGGACGATCGGACAGCGTGCGCGCGCGGATGTGGAGACGCTGCTTGGGTCGAAGGTCTATCTTGACCTCTGGGTCAAGACGCGCAAGGACTGGCGCAATCGGGCGAATGCCCTGCGCGAGTTCGGATTTCACGAGGATGATTGATTGAAGGAGGTGACGGGTCATGACGCTGCGGCTGAACAAGCTCTATCGGCGCACGATGAAGCAGGTCTCGCGGAGTTTTGTGAACGGTTTGCTCGTGCTCGTGCCCGTCATCATCACGCTGCTCGTCATCGAGTGGACGCTGCGCTTCACCGAGGGCGTGCTCGGGCAGTATCTGCCCTTCTACTTCCCCGGAATGGGCATCATCACGCTCGTCCTCGTCATCTACGCCGTCGGCTGGGCATCAACAAACTGGGCGATCGCAAAGCTGATCTCATTTGGAGAGAATATGATGGGCACGATTCCGTTTGTGAAGTTCATCTACACGAGCGTGAAGCGCCTCTCGGAAGCCGTGCTCGACTCGAGCAGCAACTTCAAGCGCGTCGTCCACGTGCCCTATCAGGGCGCGCGTGCGCTCGGCTTCGTCATGGCGGATCTGCCGCCGCGTTTCCAGCAGGCGATGGGCGGCGGCTACGTCTGCGTCTTCGTCCCGTGGAGCCTCAATATGACCTCGGGGACGACGCTGCTCGTCAAGGAGGAGGACGCGGTAACGATCGACATCCCGAAGGAGGAGGCTCTGCAGTATATGCTGACGGCGGGCGCCGTCATGCCGCTTGCCGAAGGGAAAAAGAAGGGCGCATCGAAAAATCCGGAGAACCGCCTCGCTGACGATGGGCAGAAGGCGGAAGGGTAGATGGCACTCTACGGAACAGAGGGCGTCGTGCTCGGTGCGCGCAGCTGGGGCGAGGCAGACAAGGTCATGACGATCTTCACGCGCGAGCGCGGTCTCGTGCGTGCCGCCGCATTCGGTTGCCGACGCCCGCGCAGCCCCCTTGCGGGCGCGATGCAGATGTTCGTGCACGCCGATCTGCAATTTGCCGAGGGAGGGCGTCTGGAGACGGTGAAGACCGCGAGCGTGCGCGCTCATCACGCGAAGCTCTCGCTTGATCTCACGGCGCTCGCCTATGCGACCTTTGTCGCCGAGGTCATCCGCGAATTTATGCCCGAAGGCATTGCGGATGAGGCATTCTTTGATCGCCTCTCTGCGATCCTAACGGCGTTCGAGACGCGCAATCCGCGCGTGACAGCACTTGCTGCCGTACTGCAGACGCTTGCAGCGGCGGGGCTGCAGCAGAGCTATGAGCGCTGCCTGCACTGCGGCACGGAGATCGACGGCGATGCGTTCTTCCTCGCGCGCGAGGGCGGCGCCCTCTGCGCGGACTGCCGTACGGAGGACAGTGCAGCTTTTTCGGCGGAGCTGCGCGCTCTCCTCGTCACGCTTGAGCAGCTCGACTGGCAGCATCCTCCGAGCCTGCAGCTGCGCGGCGGAACCCTGATGGCTGCAGAGTCTCTCGTGCTTGCGCACGTGCAGGAACTTGTCGGTCACCCTCTGCGTTCGCTGTCTTTTTTAGCCCAGCTCGGATAATTTTTTTTGAAAAATTTAAGGCATGATGAAAAAATAGCCCTAAAAAAAAAGGAAAAGTAAAGATGATGGCGAAAATATATCAGGTAATCATTTGTGTATAGTTTTTACTGTACGCAAAAAATGAGAGAGGGAACGGAGGGGAAAGCCTGTCATGATCATGCTGACGAAGTTCAACTCCAAGACGAATAAAAAAGGTGAGTTTGTCCTCAATGCAGAGATCATCGAGAGCATCGAGGAAACGCCGGATACCGTAATAACGCTTACCAACGGGAAAAAGCTGATCGTCGAGGAGCCGATGGAGGAGATTGTGCGGCGCACGATCAAGTATCGTCGTGCACTTCATCAAAATTAGTTGGCGAATTTCCATTCCTTTGGTATAATGGGGGGAACAGTGTTCCTCTACGTGGCAAGGGAGTGCCCCGGTGTGGAGCCCCTGTGGCTTCGTGGTCATTTTTAGGGAGGGAGTAACTCATGGCGGAGGAAAAGGAAGAACAGGCGGCTGAGCAGCCAAAGCAGAAATCACCCATGCTCATGATGATCGTGGTGGTTATCGTGGCCGTGCTTGTCGCAGTGGCGGCAGCCGGGGGCATCTCGTACTACATCTTCTCACAGGCGGAGTCACCGTCGCATTCGGAGGATGGCAGCGGGGGCAAGTCGAATCACGATCCCGGGGTATTCTACAAACTTGGCGACCCGAAGGAAGGCATTCTCGTCAATGTCGGCGGCGGACGCTCCGGCAAGTTCCTCAAGGCGGGCATCGTTCTGGAGCTCAACCCCGGCAAGTCGGATAATGTTGTGGACGGCAAGGTCGGTTCGGTCGCGGAGACGAAGATCCTCGATACGACGATGCAGTTCCTGCGTGCTGCACCGCTGGAGGAGTTTGACGCATCCAAGCAGGATGCGCTCAAGAAGCAGCTGAAGGATGCGCTCAACGAGCGTCTGGGACAAGGCTCTGTTTATGATGTTTACATCACGAGCTTCCTGCTGCAGTAAGTAACATGAACCACTGCACAAAGGGAAGGGGGAAGAGTCTTGGCTGAGGACGTACTGTCTCAATCCGAAATAGATAAGCTGCTCTCAGCGCTTTCGGACGGCTCGGTTTCCGCCGAGGAAGTCAAGGCGGAAGAAGAGGAACGTAAGGTCAAGGTCTATGACTTCAAGCGGCCGGATAGGTTCTCCAAGGATCAGATTCGAACGCTCTTCATGTTGCATGAGACCTTTTCGCGTCTCTTGAACACCTATCTGTCGGCAAGTCTGCGTACGATGGTCGATATCGAGGTCGTGTCGGTCGAGCAGCTCACCTATCAGGAGTTTGTTCAGTCGATGGGGAATCCGTCCGTGATCGGAATCCTTGCACTGCCGCCGCTGAAGGGAAACATCATCATCGAGGTCGGTACGGATCTGGCGTTTGCCTACATCGACCGCGTTTTTGGCGGCGAGGGAAAAAGCGGCCTCAAGTCGCGTGCCCTGACGGATATTGAGACGGCGGTCATGCGTCGCTTCATCGACACGGTCACCAATTACTTTAGGGAAGCGTGGAGCAACGTGGTGGAGTTCCGTCCGAACTTCGAGACGATGGAAACGAATCCGCAGTTTGCGCAGATCGTCCCGCCCAGCGATATGGTCGTGCTCGTCACGATTCACATCAAGATGGGCGATGTCGACGGCATGATGAACATCTGCATTCCCTATCTGGTGCTCGAACCGATCATGTCGAAGCTCACCACGTCGTTCTGGGTGGCGTCCTCTGTGGACAAGGAGAGCTCGCCCGAGCAGGTGGCGGAGCTCCAACGCAAGATTGAGCGGACATGGGTGCCGTTCTCAGTGGAACTCGGCACGGTCGACATTACGATCCACGAGTTCCTGACGCTCGGCTTCGGCGATGTGCTGCAGCTCGACACGCTGGCACAGGATGAGCTCGTCTGCTACGTTGGGTCGAATGCGAAGTTCCGCGCGCATCCGGGTACCGCCGGAAAGCGAATGGCTGTGCAAATATCCGGCATTATAGAAGGAGATGACGACGCGAATGAGTGATGAAATGATCTCGCAGGAGGAGATTGATGCCCTCCTGAGCGGTGGAGCGGGCGGCGATGATGCGCCTGCCGATGACGCTGCGCCTGCTGCCGACTCGTCTTCTGAAGAGGATGATGCCGGCGTTACAGATCTGGAACGCGATGCGCTCGGGGAGATCGGCAATATCTCGATGGGGGGCGCTGCGACGACCCTCTCCGTCCTGCTTGGACGCAAGGTATCGATCACGACCCCGACGGTCTCCGTATCCAATCTGCGCAAGCTGAAGGAAAAGTATCCCGTGCCCTTCCTCGTCGTCGAGGTGGGCTACAGCATCGGCATTGAGGGCAACAACGTCCTCTGCATTCAGGCGAAGGATGCCGCGATCATCGCCGATCTCATGATGGGCAATGACGGCACAAATCCCGATCAGGAGCTGAGCGAGCTCCACATGAGCGCGGTCAGCGAATGCATGAACCAGATGATGGGCAGCGTTGCAACCTCGCTCTCGTCGATGTTTAATAAAAAGGTGGACATTACCCCGCCCGTGGTCACATTGGTCGACCTTGGGACGGAGGAAGTGGTGTCCAAGCTGCTGGACAAGGTCGACCCGATCATCCAGGCGTCCTTCCGCATGGAGGTGGACGGTCTCATCGACAGTGAGATCATGCAGCTCCTGCCGCTTGACGTCGCAAAGGATATGGTCGACGCGTTGATGAATCAGCAGCCGGATGTCGACAACGAGGAAGAAGCCGTTGTGGCAGCGGCTGCACCGCCTCCACCTGCAGCCCCCGCTGCAGCTCCGGCAGCAGCGGCGCCGGCAGCAGCTGCACCTGCAAACTATGGATATGGAGCACCGCCTATGCAGTCACATGTAGCATCCAATGTGCCGGTACAGTCGGCGCAGTTCACACCGCTCAGCTCTACGCCGGTACAGGTCAACGACGCCAATATCGGTCTGATCCTCGACGTTCCGCTTCAGGTCAATGTCGAGCTTGGGCGGACGAAGAAGTCCATCAAGGACATTCTCGACCTGACGAAGGGCTCCATTGTGGAGCTGGATAAACTTGCCGGCGAGCCCGTGGACATCATGGTCAACGGCAAGTACCTCGCGAAGGGGGAGGTTGTCGTCATCGACGAGAACTTCGGCGTTCGCATTACGGAGATTGTCAGCCCGCTGGAGCGCGCTGCACGCCTCCAGTAGCGGAAGGTATATGGTTCTTTTGGGACTGGTGTAGAAAATCCTTGTCACAGAGGGCAGATTTCGTTATAATGAGTAACGATAAAAATACACATGATTTCTATGTGTTTTGTGCCCTTTGGAATAGGGATGTTCTGTCGAATTAAGGAGAGATGAGAAAATGGCAACTCGCGTTCTGATCGTTGATGATGCAGCTTTTATGCGAATGATGGTGAAGGACATCCTCTCGAAGAACGGCTATGAAATCGTTGGTGAAGCTGAGAATGGCATGAAGGCTCTCGAGAAGTATCAGGAGCTGAAGCCGGATCTCGTGACGATGGACATTACGATGCCGGAGATGGATGGCATCACCGCTGTCAAGGAGATCAAGAAGGTCGATCCCGCTGCAAAGGTTGTTATGTGCAGCGCGATGGGACAGCAGGCAATGGTTATCGAGGCCATTCAGGCAGGCGCGCGCGACTTCATCGTGAAGCCGTTCCAGGCGGATCGCGTGCTGGAGGCCATTCGCAAAGCCGTCGGCTGATGAACGAACGGATATTTTCACTGTCCCTGCTGATCGGATGGCTCCTACTTTTCTTGTGCATGGGAGACGTGTCTGCCGCAGGTGAGACGGGCGGTGGATATTTAGCCGGATATGAAGAGGCTGACCCGCGCCCGTCGGCCGTATCATGGTGGTCGACGGTCGCCTATGTGGTCAGCCTTTTTGCTGTCTTTGCGTTCGTGGTCATCCTCGCCTACTTCGCAGCGCGTGCCTTTGGCAAGAACTCCATGCAGAGGCTTGCGGCACGCGGGGGACAGATCTATCTGCAGTTGCCGCTCGGGCCGAACCGCTCGGTCTGTGTCGTAGAGCTCTTTGGACGCGTCTTTGTACTGGGCGTCACCGATGCGAATATCCATCTGATCACAGAGATTGACGATCCGGAGACGGTGGACGAGATTCGCAGTTCGGCACCCGCAGGGGGCGGCGTCTTTCAGGAGCAGTTCGGCTCTCTGTCGGATTTTGTTCAAAAAATACCACCGCTTTTCCGAAAGTGAAGGCGGGGGAGAGAAATGGGGGGACAGGATTGGGGCGCAAATTGCTTGTTTTGGGAGGCGCGGCGCTCCTCCTGATGGGCGCGGGACATGCGAGCGCAGCACCCTTGATTCCGACGCTTAGTGTTGGTGTGGGGACGTCGGAGAATCCGCAGGATGTTGCAACGACGATGCAGCTGCTTGCGGTTCTGACCATTATTTCACTGGCACCTGCGATTCTCGTCATGACGACCTCCTTCGTTCGTATTGTGGTCGTCATCGGCTTCCTGCGCAACGCGCTCTCAACGCAGAACGTACCACCGAATCAGGTCGTCATCGCGCTCTCGCTCTTCCTGTCGTTCTACATCATGGCTCCCTATTGGGGGCAGGCGAATGAAAACGGGATACAGCCCTATCTCGCCGGGCAGATCTCGCAGGAGCAGGCGCTTGACAATATCGTTGAACCGATGCGTGAGTTCATGTTCCGCCAGACGCGGGAATCCGATCTCGCGCTCTTTGTCAATCTTTCGGAGGCTCCCCGCCCAGAGGGCCCCGAGGATGTATCAACATTTACGCTCATTCCGGCATTCATCATCAGCGAGCTGAAGACGGCGTTTCAGATCGGCTTCATGATCTACATCCCTTTCATTGTCATTGATATGATTGTCGCGAGTACGCTGATGTCGATGGGTATGATGATGCTGCCACCGGTGATGATTTCCCTGCCGTTCAAGATCCTCTTGTTTGTCATGGTCGACGGGTGGCATCTCCTGATCCAGTCGCTCATCATGAGTTTCCGTTAGCGGGGGAGGCGTGCGATGTCCGGAGATTTGGTCATCCAGCTTGCCCAGGAGGCGCTCTTCATCGTCCTTCTGGTCTCTGCTCCCATGCTGGGACTTGGACTCATTGTTGGTCTTTTGGTGGCGGTCTTTCAGGCGACCACCTCGATTCAGGAGCAGACACTTGCATTCATCCCCAAGATCATTGCTGTCTTTGTCGCGATCCTGATCTTTGGTCCGTGGATGCTGCGCATCATGGTCGAGTATGTGACGAATGTGTTTGTCAACCTGCCGATCTATCTGCGCTGAAGGGGGCGGCAGTGCATGGATTTGTATGAACTGCTGCAGGGGCATATTGCAGCATTTTTGCTCTCGCTCACGCGGATCAGCGGTATCTTTCTCATATCGCCGTTCTTCGGCAGTATGAATATCTCGGCATATTTCCGCGTCGGCTTGGCGCTTGCAATAACGGTTGTGCTCTTTCCCATGATCGACGGATTGGGGACGCCCGCGGCGCCCGAGAGCATCATCATGTTTGCCGTCGCCGCGATCGGAGAACTTTTCATTGGATGGCTGATCGGCTTTGTGGCATACATCTCCTTCGCCGCTATTACAATGGCAGGCAAGGTCATGGATATGCAGGTGGGCTTTGCCATTGTCAATGTTGTGGATCCGACTTCCGGTCAGCAGATACCGCTCATCGGAAGTTTTCTTTATAATTTGGCGATCATCATCCTGCTCGTGACGAATGGGCATCATATGATACTGGCTGCGCTCACGGAGAGCTTCCGCGTTGTGCCGCTCGCCGGCATCGAGCCGAATATCTCTATGGCGCTCCTCATTGCGAATTTCACAAACGGTATTTTCCTCACGGGGATGAAGATTGCAATGCCGATCACCTTTGCGATCCTGCTCACGAATGTGGGGCTGGGCATCCTCGCACGCACGATGCCGCAGATGAACATCTTCGTTGTAGGGATTCCGATGCAGCTGATGATTGGCATCACCGTCCTCTCGATGATTATTCCGTTCTATGTCTTATTCCTGGATGTGCTGTTCAATGAAATGTATGGAAATATATCACTTGCAGTGCGAGCCCTCCAATAGTCCGCCGTTTATCTTTGATCTCCAGCGCTTTGCGGGGGAAAAGACAGAGGAACCAACGGCGAAGAAGCGCGCTGATGCGCGCAAGAAGGGGCAGGTCGGACGCAGTCAGGAAGTTAACAGCGCGTTCGTGCTGCTCATTGGCTTCTTTGGACTCAAGCTGCTGTGGGATTCGATCTACGTATCGATTGCGACCTATACAACCTATGTGTTCAGCAATCTGAACCAGACGGTGGATACGGAGAACATTCTCCGCATCTTTATCGGCATTGTCCTCGTTCTTGCAAAAACAGCGTTTCCCATCATGGTCTTCATCATGATTATTGGACTTGCGATCAACTTCTTCCAGGTGGGGCTGAACTTCAACACGGAGTCCATCGAGTTCAAGCTGGACAAGCTCAACCCCATCAACGGCTTCGGCCGCATCTTCTCGAAGCGCTCCCTCGTGGAGCTGGTAAAGTCCATCTTCAAGATCATCGTCATCGGCTTCTTCCTCTATCGCTTCATCCACGAACAGATCCTTGCGATGCCGCAGTTCATGTTCTTTGACCTGACGACGAGCCTTGCGCTCGTCGCGGAGATCATCTTTCAGATGGCGTTCATCGTCATCGGCGTCATCATGATTATGGCGTTCATGGATTACGGCTACCAGAAATGGCAGACGACGCAGGATCTCAAGATGTCGAAGCAGGAAGTCAAGGACGAGATGAAGCAGACGGAAGGCGACCCGCAGATCAAGGGGAAGATTCGCCAGAAGCAGCGGCAGATGGCGATGGCGCGCATGATGAAGGAAGTCCCAAAGGCAGATGTCATCATCACGAACCCGACGCATTACGCCGTAGCACTCTCCTATGAACAGGGGATGGTTGCGCCGACAGTCATTGCCAAAGGGCAGGATCTCGTCGCGCAGCGCATCAAGGAGATCGGGCGGGAGGCGCGTGTGCCGATCATCGAGAATAAGCCGCTTGCACGCACGCTCTATGCCGCCGTACAGGTGGGGGACAGTGTGCCGCAGGAACTCTATCAGGCGGTTGCCGAGGTGCTTGCGTATGTCTACCGACTGAGACATGCACGGCGGGGAGCATGAGAAAACGGGCAATTTCTCTAATCCATGACAAAAGTCTTATTAAATATTTGACGTACTTGCGATATTTGGTATAATATTTAGGGGACGAATAAATATTTGTCCTCGTAGGGAATGAGGGAGTGAGTGAGAGTATGGCGGCACCGCAGACTGGCAGTGTAAATCCTCTTGCATCCGGCAATCTCATACAACGATACAGTGACGTCCTGATCGCCGTTGCCATCGTAACAATCGTCATCATGATGATTATTCCGTTGCCGACGATTTTGTTGGATGTTCTTATCTGTCTGAATATTACGATTGCACTTCTCGTTGTGATGTCAGCGATCTATAATGTGGAGGCACTCGATCTATCGGTCTTTCCATCTTTATTGCTGATTACGACACTGTTTCGTCTGGCATTGAATATCTCCTCGACCCGTCTCATCCTCCTCAATGGCTATGCCGGGGAGGTTATTACTGCGTTTGGTAACTTCGTTGTCGGTGGTAATGCGGTGGTCGGCTTCATCGTGTTCGTCATCCTCGTCATTGTCAACTTCATCGTCATCACGAAGGGCTCGGAGCGCGTGGCTGAGGTCTCGGCACGATTCACCCTCGACGCGATGCCTGGTAAGCAGATGGCGATCGATGCCGATCTCAACCAGGGCGCGATCACGGATGCGGAGGCGAAGCGCCGGCGTGAAAAGGTGCAGCGCGAGTCCGATTTCTTCGGCGCAATGGATGGTGCCTCGAAGTTTGTCAAGGGCGACGCAATCGCCGCAATCGTCATCATGATTATCAACATCGGTGGCGGCTTTGTCATCGGCATGCTGCAGCGCGATATGGACGCGGCGCAGGCGCTGCAGACCTATACGCTGCTGACCGTCGGCGAAGGCCTGGTCGCACAGATTCCGGCGCTCCTCATCTCGACGGCAACCGGTATTATTGTTACGCGTTCGGCGGCTGAGGGCAACCTCGGCGGCGATCTCGTGAAGCAGCTCTTCCGCAACGCGCGTATCTTTATGATCCTCACGGGCGTTCTGCTCTTCCTTGCCATCATGCCGGGGCTGCCGGGCGTGCCATTTATGGTGCTTGCTGCAATCTGCGGCTTGATTGCGTGGAATCTTCATCGGGGGCAGGCAGTGGAGCAGGAGGTGCAGCAGGTCGAGCAAAAGGCAAAGGCGAAGAAGGAGGCAACGACCCCCGAGAACATCGTATCCCTGCTGCAGGTCGACCCGATGGAGCTCGAGATTGGCTACAGCCTCATCCCACTCGTCGATACAGGGCAGGGGGGCGATCTGCTCGACCGCATTGTCATGATCCGTCGGCAGTGTGCGCTTGAGCTCGGCCTCGTTGTGCCGACCATCCGCATCCGCGACAATATACAGATCAAGCCGAACGCGTACATCATCAAGCTCAAGGGCATTGAGATTGCACGCGGCGAGCTCATGCTCGACCACTACCTCGCGATGAACTCCGGCACGGTGTTCGAGGAGGTGCCGGGCATTGAGACGACGGAGCCGGCATTTGGTCTGCCCGCCCTCTGGATCTCGGAGAACGAGCGCGAGCAGGCGGAGCTAAACGGCTATACCGTGGTCGACGCGGTCTCCGTGCTTGCGACCCATCTCACGGAGATCATCAAGCAGCATGCGGCTGAGATCCTCGGACGTCAGGAGACGCAGAACCTCCTCGACAATCTCCAGAAGACCAACGCGGCGCTCGTGGACGAGGTCGTCCCGAACCTGCTCAGCGTGGGCGAGGTGCAGAAGGTACTGGCAAATCTCCTGAGCGAACGCATTTCGATCCGCGATATGAGTACGATCCTCGAGGTGCTCGCCGACTACGGTGCAGCAACGAAGGATACGGACATCCTGACAGAATATGTCCGCCATGCGATGGCGCGGCATATCACACAGCAGAACGTCCAGAACGGTGTGCTGCCATGCATTACGCTTGACCCTGCGATTGAGAACAAGATTGCGGGCAGCGTCCAGCGCACGGAGCACGGTTCATATGTCAGCCTAGATCCCGACTCCATGCAGAAACTGCTGATGGCATTGCAGGAGGAGCTCAAGAAGCTGACCGATCAGGGCTATCAGCCCATTGTGCTGACGAGTCCGACCGTGCGTCCCTACTTCCGTAATCTTGTAGAACGCTCCATTTCGGGGCTGATTGTGCTCTCCCATGCGGAGATCGAACAGAATGTTGAAATCCAGATCCTTGGGGTGGTGAGAATCTAAGTGCAGGTCAGGACGGTGCGTGCCTCCTCTGTAAAGGAAGCCATGGAACAGATCAAGGACGAGCTCGGCAGCGATGCCGTACTCCTCCATACAAAAAAATATCGTGAAGGCGGGGTGCTCGGCGGCGCAGAGATGATCGAAGTGACGGCTGCGGTCGATGAGACCCAGGCGCGCGTACCACATGCGCCATCTGTGTACGTGCCGCCTGCTGCGCCAATTCTCCCCTCCAATGTCCTCAATCAATATCGGATGACGGAGGCGCCCGCAGAGGGAGCAAGCGCAATGCCGGCACGGAGTGTTTTGCCTGCATATGACAGTTACGGGGCAGAGCCTACCGTTGCAGACCCCTATGCCACGGCAGCGGCACCCCTCTATCCGCAGGACGTGTATGCGGCACCTCTCGCACCGGCACCTGCTGCACCTGTGCCGCAGCCTGCACCGCCCGCCTATGAGACGGCGGCCAAACCACCTCCTATACAGGCGGCAGAATTAGAGCCCACTGAAGCCCATGCAGATCAGCAGAAGGATGGCTCAGCAGAGCGCATCCGTATGCTTGAGGATGAGCTTGCACAGATGAAGACGATGCTCGCCTCGATGATGGCAGCGAATCAGCCGAAGGAAACGGTCACGATACGGGATGTCCTGCGCCGTCAGGATGTGCGCGATGAACTCTGCGAGGATTTTTCCGGCAAGATTCCGGTTGCCGATGTGAATCTAGACAGTCTGGATCCGCGCGCCGTCAGCGTTCTCTCCGGTTACCTCGCGCAGGTGATGAAGTTCACCAATGGACTGCAGATGGCTGGGCGAAGTTCCCGCGTTGTCGCCTTTATCGGAACGACGGGGGTCGGCAAGACCACGACGCTTGCCAAGGCGGCGGCTCATTTCGTGCTGGAGCAGAATCTCAAGGGCGCGCTTATCACCGCCGATACCTACCGTATCTCAGCGGTGGAGCAGCTCAAAAAATACGCCGAGATTCTGGGACTTCCCGTCGAGGTCGTCTACTCCGCCGCCGACCTCAAGAAGGCGATTGCACGCCACCGCAGCAAGGATTTTGTCCTCGTCGATACAGCGGGACGTAGTCAATACAATGAGTTTCAGATGGATGAGCTCAAGGACTTGCTCATGGCGCACCCCCGCATGGAAAAGCATCTCGTCGTCAGTGCCACGACGAAAGAAGAGGATGTGACGGAGATCATGAAGCGATTCTCCGTATGCAAACCGGATCGTATCATCTTTACGAAGACAGATGAGACGCGGACGATCGGCATGGTACTCAATCTGCTTGCGGGCAAAGATCTCCCGCTTTCCTTCCTATCAAACGGGCAGAGCGTGCCGGACGACATCATTCCGGCGACGGCAGATCGGTTTGCGGAATTGCTTTTGAGGGAATGATATGACGGATCAGGCAACGCGGCTACGTCAAATGGTAGGTGCTGAGACCATTCCGATGCCTGTCTCATCTGCGCAGGCAGAGGCGTGGGCGCATGTGCGCGTGATTGCAATCACGAGCGGCAAGGGGGGCGTCGGCAAGACTAACATTGCCGTCAACCTTGCAATCGCGCTCCAACGCAGGGGGCATCGCGTGCTCGTCATCGATGCAGATCTCGGTATGGCGAATGTGGACATCTTGCTCGGCGCCTCGTCGCGCAAGCACTTGCTTGACCTTCTGCAGCCCGAAGTGAAGCTGGATGACGTCATTGTCGAGACCCCACACGGCGTTCAGTACATCTCGGGAGGCTCGGGCATTGAGAAGGCTCTCGAGTATGACCATGCAGAGAAAGTCCTCCTGCAGCAAAAACTTGCCGACTGTGCTGCACGTGCCGATCTGATTATCGTTGATACGGGTGCGGGGCTTGGACGCAACGTCATGGATTTCATCCTTGCGGCAGACGAGGTGCTGCTTGTGACAACACCGGAGCCGACCTCGCTCACCGATGCCTATGCTGTCATGAAGGCATACAGTATCTACGCAGCACAAAAGAATCTTCGTCTGATTATCAATCGTGTTTATGAGCAGAAGGAGAGCCGCGAGGTGGCTCTGAAACTGCAGCGCGCTGCCGAGAAATTTCTGCATATGCCCGTGGACTGCCTCGGCTATGTCTTTGAAGATACATCAGTCACGAAGGCAGTGCGCAAACAACTTCCACTCCTGAAAGCGGAGCCAAACGCAGCAGCAGCGCGCTGTATCGATGCATTGGCAGAATCCCTGCTCACAGGCGGTGAAATGAGAGTGAAACGAGGCTGGAAAGGTTTTTTACAGCAAATTTTCAAGTTTTCGACGTAGCCAAGGAGGAAAATTCAAATGGCGGGCGAATTGGTACAGGCAAGGAGTGTTTTAGCCATTGGACAACGGCTGGAAATATTCTTTGAAAACAACGAGGAGGAAACCTCCGGCTACACGAGCCGTGTGGAGGATATCGTCGGAGATGAACTCGTTGTTGCTATGCCCCTTGACGAACGCCGTGTTCCCGTAATCCCAAATGTCGGTGAGAATTTGTACGTGCTTGCTGCAGGGGATGGATGCCATTATCGATTCTTTAGCATACATCGTGGTCACGGACGGCACGAAGGACGGATTCCCGTGCTTCATATTTCTTTGCCCGAGGTTGCGGAACGCTTTCAAAAGCGTGGGTTCTTCCGCATTAAGGTGAATCTCACGGCAACAATACGCCTTGTCGATCAGGAGGGGAAAATCGATGCACCGAAGCGTGTCCCCATTGTGGATCTGAGCGGCAGCGGCCTTGCTTTTGCATGGCCGAAATCCGTGCCTTTGCACGTGAATGCAGCGCTTGAGATCAATGATATTCCAGGTATCGGAACCCTTGAGATCATGACGCGGGTCATGCGGTGTACGCGCGTTGAGCGTGAAGACGACACACCGATTTATCATGTCGGCGTGCAGTTTCAAGGGATTTCGCGCGGAATGAGGGACAAGATCATTCGCTATCTGTTCCATGTGCAGCGGGCGCAGGTGGAGCGCGTAAATGATGACTGACAGAGAAAAGAATGCCGTGTCATATGCCGGGAGGGGGGCGCCTCGGACGCGTATGCGACTTGTTGTGATCGGTTCCTCGACAGGGGGACCACAGGCATTGCAGACTGTCATAACGGGGCTGCCGGAGAACTTTCCCTGCCCTGTGGTCGTCGTTCAGCACATGCCGGCAGGCTTTACGAATGCGCTCGCGGGTCGTCTGCACAGCGTCTCACGCGTGCAGGTGCGGGAGGCGCGGGACGGGGATCTATTGGAACCCGGCTGCGTCTACATTGCTCCCGGCAGTCACCATCTGCGCGTCCTGCACGAAGCCGGTGCGCGGCGGATTGCGCTCAGCGATGAGCCTCCCGTCGGCAACCATCGCCCCGCCGTCAATGTGATGTACGACTCTGTCGCGCATCTGGGGAAGGATGTCGTCGCCGTGATACTCACGGGGATGGGCAGCGACGGGCGCGAAGGGATGCGCAAGATCAAGGAAAACGGCGGCTACTGCATCGCGCAGGATGAAGCGACCTGTGTCGTCTACGGAATGCCAAAATCCGTCATCGACGCGGGGCTAGCCGATGAGATATGCCCATTGCCGCAGATCGCGCAGGCGATCGAGGCGGCTGTGAGAAGATAGGAAATAGGGGGAATATCAATGGATAACCAGTATATGGACATGTTCCTGGATGAGTCGCATGAGCATCTGCAGTCGCTCAACGAAGGCCTTCTGCGCCTCGAGGAGAACATGGAGGAGATCGATGCCGTCAACGACATCTTCCGCAATGCACACACCCTCAAGGGCATGTCTGCGACAATGGGCTTTGCCAAGATTGCAGAGCTCACGCACGAGATGGAAGATGTGCTTGATCTCGTCCGCAAGAGCCAGCTCAAGCTGAACGAGGACATCATGGACACGCTGTTCAAATGTCTGGACTCTCTCGAGCAGATGGTGGACAGTGTCGGTAACGGCGAGGCAGAGGATGTTGTCGATGTCTCCGATCTCGTTGCAAAATTGAGCTCCATTTCTAAGGGAACACCTGCGCCTGCTGCGGCAGCCCCCGCTGCAGCAGCGGCTCCTGCACCCGCAGCCAATGAGGGCGAGGCGTCCGGTGTGGATCTTGACCTCGATGAGATCGACCTTGATGTCATGAAGAAGGCCAAGGAAGCCGGCATGAATATGTTCCATGTCAAGGTTACCCTGATGGAGACCTGTGTCCTCAAGGCTGCACGCTCTGTCATGGTCATGCATGCGCTGGATGAGGTCGGCGATGTCATCAAGAGCATCCCGCCTGCCGAGGATCTCGAGCAGGAGAAATTCGAGCGCAGCTTTGACGTGCTCGTCGCCACGAGCGGCGATGCCGAGGCCGTGCAGAACGCCGTAGATACGGTATCCGAAATCGAAGACATCCTCGTTGAGCCAGTTGATCCCGACAAGCTCGGCAAGGAGGCGGCGCCTGCGGAAGCTGCTGCACCCGCTGCGGCGGCACCTGCGGCGAAGCCCGCAGCACCTGCGGCCAAGAAGGAGGCGGCAAAGCCTGCAGCAGCTCCTGCGAAAAAGCCGCATCAGAGCCAGAGTGTCCGCGTCGACATTGAGAAGCTTGATACGCTCATGAACCTCATGGGCGAGCTCGTCATCAATAAGGTGCGCCTCGAGCAGATCGGACAGACGCACCGCATGAGCGACCTCATGGAGACGCTCGAGCAGATGGATCGCGTGACGGGCGACCTGCAGAACATCGTCATGAAGGTTCGCATGGTTCCGGTTAGCGCCGTGTTCAACCGCTTTCCGCGCATGGTGCGCGACGTGTCCAAGGAGCTCGGCAAGGAGATTAACCTCACGATTGAGGGCGAGGAGACCGAGCTTGACCGTACCGTTATCGACGAGATCGGCGATCCGATCATGCACCTTCTGCGCAACTCGCTCGACCACGGCGTTGAGAGCCCCGAGAAGCGCGAGGCAAAGGGCAAGTCGCCCGTCGGCGAGGTCGGTCTCATTGCGCGCCACGAGGGCAACAACGTCGTCATCATGATCACGGATGACGGCGCGGGCATCGACGCCGACAAGATTCGTCGCAAGGCGGTCGAGAAGGGCATGATCTCGCAGGAGGAGGCGGAGCGCCTCGACGATGCGGATGCCGTGCGCCTCATCTTCCTGCCGGGCTTCTCGACGGCGGAGCAGATTACCGATATTTCCGGACGTGGTGTTGGCATGGACGTTGTGCGCAGCAAGATCGAGGCGCTCTCGGGTCACGTCGACGTGGAAACCCACATCGACGAGGGCTCCGTCTTCAAGATCAAGCTGCCGCTCACACTTGCGATCATCCAGGCGATGCTCGTGCAGGTGCAGGAGGAGATGTATGCCATCCCACTCGGCTCCATCGACAGCACGATCAATATCGAACCCACGGATATTCAGACCGTCCAGAACAAGGAGGTTATCGTCCTGCGTGGGGAAATCATCCCGATCATCCGCATGGAGGAGGCACTCCAGGTACCGCATACGAAAGATTCCGACGAGCTCTTCGTTGTCGTTGTCCACGCGGGCGAGGCAAAGGCAGGCATTGTCGTCGATAATCTGATCGGACAGCAGGAAATCGTTATCAAGACACTCGGCAATCTCTTCGCCGGACTCAAGCTCTTCGGCGGAGCAACCGTGCTCGGTGACGGTAAGGTTGCACTGATTCTCGACGTTGCAACAATGATACAGCAGTAAGCAGGGGAGGGCAAAGAAGATGGCAGAGGATATGAATCAGGGAAATGCGCCGCAGAACTCGCAGTATGTGGCGTTCAATCTTCGCGATGAAGAATACGGCGTCAGCATTCTGAACGTACAGGAGATCCGTAATCTGACGGACATCACGCGCGTTCCGTTTGCAGCGGACTTTATCAAGGGCGTCATCAATCTGCGCGGTTCGGTGCTCCCCGTGATCGACCTCAAGCAGCGCCTTGGGCTTGCGGAGACCCCGTATACTGACCGCACACGCATTGTCACAGTATCCGTTGAGGATGTCCACGTCGGCATGCTCGTCGATGCTGTGACCGAGGTTCTGAGCCTCGAGAATGCGCCTGTCGATACGAAGAAGGCGACAAATGCACGCGAGAGCAGCCGTTTCCTCAGCGGGATCGGCAATATCAACGGACGCCTCATCGTCCTTCTCAATCTGGCGGAGATCGTCGGACTTCCGAAGGAAGCGAAATAAGAGGATCGGAGCTTCCCGATCATTGCCCCATGACGAGAGGTAGAGTCAATGAGCGTAGATGAGAACCTGACAGAACTGTCAGAGCTGCAGCTGGATGTGCTCAGGGAGATTGGAAACGTCGGCGCGGGAAACTCCGCGACGGCGCTTTCTCGTCTCATTCAGCGTCGTATTGAGATGAATGTGCCCCATGTGGCGCTTGTTCCAATTGAAGATGTGCCAGAATTTGTCGGCGGACCGGAACTGGTCGTCGTCGGTATTTTCTTGCGCGTCTACGGCAAGGCACCGAGCAACATTCTGTTCCTCATTCCGCGTGACAGTGCGTTTGCACTGGTAGATACCCTCCTCGGACGCGAACGGGGCAAGACCACCGAACTCGATGCGATGGACGAATCGGCGCTCATGGAGATCGGCAACATTCTCGCGGGTTCGTATCTCAACGCGTTCTATACATTCACGGGCATGAGCATGCTGCCCTCCATTCCTGCACTTGCTGTGGATATGGCAGGTGCCATTCTCAATGTCGTTTTGGTTCAGCTCGGCGAGATGGGGGATCATGCGCTCCTCATTGAGACGAATTTTGTTGCAGAGGATCAGAGCATCAGCGGGCACTTCTTCCTGGTCCCGGATCCCGGATCACTCAGCAGCATTATGAATGCGGTAGGAGTTGAATGATATGCCGGATTTGATAAAAGTCGGTATGGCCGACTACAAAGTCGGCGCAGCTCCATCCACACTCATCAGCTATGGATTGGGCTCCTGCATCGGACTTTCCCTCTACGATCCACAGGCAAAGGTGGGGGGACTCCTCCACTATATGCTGCCGGACAGCAAACAGGCGCGTCCATCGGACACCCCTGCAAAATTCATCGATACGGGATTTCCGCTCATGCTCGCGGATGTCCTGAAGCTCGGCGGAGTAAAGTCGCGTCTTGTGGCGAAGATCGCGGGCGGTGCGCAGATGTTCGCGTTCTCGAATACGACGAGTGTCATGCGTGTCGGAGAGCGCAATGCACAGGCGGCAAAGGAGCTGCTTGCACAGCATGGCATCCGTCTCCTCGCGCAGGATACGGGGCTCAACTACGGGCGTACGGTTGCAATCGACCTGAATGACGGGACCTATACGGTGAAGACTGTCAGCAAGGGAGATAAAACAATATAGAGAGGAAGGTGAAGATATGTTCAAACTCGGCATGGCTCTGGTCTTTGCTGTCATTGCAGCACTTGTTGTATTTATTACGGGTATGATCGGGGATGCGCGTGTAACAACAGCACTTCTGCGCAGCCTCATCGCATTTCTCTGCGCCGGTGTATTCACCTATCTCGTGACATTTATCCTTGAGGCGAAGGCATGGGCGGCGTTTGACAAAGAGCCGGCTGCGCGGATGCAGGACATGAAGACGCAGCACTATGATGCGGATGACATCGACTTCGATGCGGTGGAGAAGGGGGAGCAGGCAGCGGAGGAGTTTGCCGCACCGACGAACTTTCAGCCGCTTGAGGAAAAATCCTTTGTCCACATGAGAACCCCGCAAACGGAGGGGGATGAAGTGGTGGCTGCACCGGCCTGAGTGTGTTTTTTGGAGCTGAGAGGAGATGATGCAGATGGCGGAGCAGCCGGCAGAAAATATTGATGCACTGTGGCAGGCATACGCGACGGAAAAGACCGTTGACGTACGCAACCGCATCGCCGAGCATTATCTGCCGCTCGTTCGTCTTGTTGCCGGGCGGATTTCCATCAGTCTTCCGCAGCATGTTGATCGGGAGGATCTCCTGAGCAGTGGCTTCTTTGGGCTGCTCGATGCGATTGAGCGCTATGAGCTTGCGCGCGGCAATAAATTTGAGACCTATGCCGGTGTGCGTGTACGCGGAGCGATGCTCGACCATCTGCGTGCAAAGGACTGGATTCCCGTCAGCGTGCGTCAAAACATCAAAAAATACGAGAAGGCGGTTGCGCGTCTCGAAGGCCAGCTCGGACGCACGGCAAGCGATGAAGAGCTTGCTGAGGAGCTGGATCTCACGGTTGAAGGGCTGCACCACCTCGAGGGACAGGTCAGCGCGGCGACCATCATCCCACTGGAGGAATATCTGCGCACGGATACGCCGGCCTCCATGGAGGACGGCCCCGTAGAACATGCGGAGTGGACTGAGGTCAAGGAGACCCTTGCTGCGGCGATTGAGAAACTTCCCGAGAAGGAGCGCACGGTGGTTGCGCTTTATTATTACGATGAGATGACTCTCAAGGAAATTGCGGCGATTCTGCACCTCTCCGAGGCACGGATCTCGCAGCTCCATACGAAGGCAATCTTCCGCATGCGGGGGTCGCTTGCACGCATGAATGAAGAAGTATGATGTGTTGTAAACTGGGGGAAAAAGTTATAATAAAGGCGCAATTTTGAAGGATCGGAAGTGATGTTGTGGAGAGAACAGTAGGGAATGTCAAGGAAGGGTTTCAGCTTGTTGTCAAAGCTGACGGTAGTTATCTGACAGTCTATCCGGCGACCAAGGACAATCCAGCGATTGACCTTGAGACACTGAAGCAGCGCCTCGAGGAGGCGCGCATCGCGGATTATGATGAACTTCAAGTGGCGCGCCTTGTGCGTGCGGCGGATGGATTCGAGGTGAAACTGGATATGGCTTCAGCAGACGATAGGGAAAATGAGGTCATCCCGTTTACGATTGAAATTGCACGGGATGCAATGAGTGCTGCAGTCCGCTTCGATGAGAAGCGGGGCAATCTGGCGCCTGATGTCTCAGATGTGTTGGATGCGCTCGCTGCAAAGAAGGTTACCTATGGTATTGACCGCGATGCCATAGGGCGCGGTGTTGCGCGTCTGACTCCCTTTATGGCAGCGCGCGGAACGGCACCCGAGGCGGGCATTGATGCGCGCATCGAAAAGAAATTCGATATGGGTGCAAAGGGGCGGCCTGCTGAGCGCGCCTATGACCGCGTGGACTATAAGGATATGAACATCTTTATCCGTGCGCAGATCGGCGACGTGCTTGCCGTGCGTATTCCAGAGACCAGCGGCGTGGCGGGCACCAATGTATTTGGCGAAGAGGTTCCCGCAAAGCCGGGGAAACCGGCAGTGCTTCCGCAGGGAAAGAATACGAAGATCGTCAATGAGCACGAACTCGTCGCGCTCATCGACGGGCAGATCGTAGATGATGGGAAGAAGATTGGCGTCGATCCTCATCTCGTCATTGACACGAGCGTCGATGTCGGCACGGGCAATGTCGACTTTGCCGGCAGCGTTGAAATCAAGGGAGATGTGGAGAGCGGCTTTGTCGTGAAGGCATCCGGAGATGTTGAGATCAAGGGCATGATCGGCGGGGCACAGGTTGAGGGTCGCAACGTCATTGTGCATGGCGGCATTCGAGGCATGAACATCGGAAAGATTTACGCCTCTGAGGATATTAGCATCTCCTTTGTCGAGAATGCGAATATCGTTGCAGGGCGCGACATCTTTGTCAACGATGTGGTTTTGCACTCGGAGATGCGTGCGGGTCATCATGTCCGCGTCGAGGGGCGGCGCGGCATCATCACGGGCGGCAAGGTCGGCGCGGGCGAATCCATCCGTGCCAAGGTGATGGGCAATAACTTCTATGTCCAGACGAGCTTGGATGTCGGCATAGACCCGAACCTCAAGCATCAGCATGATACCTTGCTCAAGGAATGCCAGGCGGCGGTCAAGCGTCTGACGGAAATCCGTCTCTCGCTTGACACGCTGAAGAAACAGCCTCTTACGAGCCTTTCCGAGCGTCGGCGGGAGCAGCTCGTCGAGATGACGCACGCGCAGTTCCCTCTTGCCAACGAGATCAAGAAGATGCAGGAGAAGCTCGCACAGATGGAGGAGGAGCTGGAGCAGATGAAGCGCGGCTCCGTGGCCGCCTCGGATACGATCTATCCCGGGGTGAACGTCACAATCAGCGGTGTGAAGAAGTCCGTGGAAGAGGAGCTGCATCACGCACGCTTGCAGATGCTCGATGGACAGATTGCTGTAGGAGTCTTTTGAAGAGAGGCAGGTGCCGTCATGAATGTCACGCCAATCAGCATGCAGATGATGATCCCGCAGTCCAATGAGGCAGGGAACGTCCAAAGCAATATGCAGAATCAGGTCAACGTCCAGCAGAGTTTTGAATCCATCCGTCAGAGGCAGGATGCTGAACTCGCGCGTCAGCAGGTGCGGGCAAAGGAGCAGGCCAGCGAGGATGCGCGTGTGAAGGATGATCCGGAGCGTGAGCGGCGGCAGGGCGGTCGCGGCGGCGATGGACGACGCCGTGACCGCGAGGATCACGGGCCGGAGCTGCTGCAGCGACTGGCTGCCGATCCGAGTCGCGGCGTGCATCTTGACATCAGTTTTTGATTTTTGAAATGTGGATAAGGGAGGCGTCCTGTTATTATTTCTGTTACCGAAATTCTGGGGGCACTCATCATCCTCGGGGCGGTTCTTCTGCTCATCGTGCGCTACGTTCTTCATCGGCGTCAACGCAGCGATGAGGCGGATGAGGATCTTGCGGAATCCATTGAGAAGCTGAAAAAGGAGCTGCAGCAGTCTGCTGACACCATCATCAAGCGTCTCGGCTCTCATGTGACGAAACTCGAGGGGTTGTTGCGTGAGGCGGATGATCGGCGCGTGCGTCTCGAGACGCGCGTTGCAGATGCGCAGCGCCTTGAATGGGCGCTGCGTCAGCGCATTGAGGAGTTGGAACGCCGCTTGCGCGATCTCGGTCAGACTGCGTCTGTTCCTGCTGCTCCCAAGGCAATTCCTGCGGTGGAGACGCCCGCGTCTCCCATGCCACAGGTGCAGGAGGCGCGGCGTACGGACGGCGATGAATTTGCCGCCGTTCTGCACGCATCCATTCTGCGTGAGCAGGCGCGTGCCGTGGCAGAGCCTCCAGCGCAGCCGTATACGACAGGGGCTGCGCCGCAGGTCTATGTGCCGCCCGCGCCACGCGCAGCGTTGCCGCAGGAACGACCGGCGCCTCCACCTCCGACACACGGGCAGCCGATGCCGCTGCAGCGCACACAGCTTCCTGATACAGCTGTGCCCCCGCCTCCAGCTCCTCCCATAGAACCGGAAGCACCCGCAAAGGAGGACGAGGCGATCATCAAGGCACGTGCACTCCTGCGTGCGGGACGTACGATCGAGCAGGTCGCACGCGAGACGGGGGTCGAGATCGGGGCGCTCCGTCTCATGAAGCAGATGACGCAAAGGGATTGACAAAACGAGAAAAGACCGTTATAATACCATTTGTTCGGGACGTAGCTCAGCTTGGTAGAGCGCTTCCTTGGGGTGGAAGAGGTCGTGAGTTCAAATCTCGTCGTTCCGACCATTTTCAGCATAGGAACCTCCGCGCAGCTTGCGTGGAGGTTTTTTCGCGTAAGGAGGAGGGCTTCTATGAATCTTATTGTCGATGTCGGTGTACTTCAGGTGCTGCTGCTCGCCGTCATGTTCCTCTCCATCATGGTGGAGATCAAGACAGGCGGCCTCGGCGTGGGCGTCCTGCTCGGCATTGTCGCGGCGGCGGTCTTCTGGGGCAGCCAATATACACGGGGACTCGTGGAACTCTATCACATAGCAGTCTTTCTTGCGGGCTTGCTCATGATTATCGTGGAGATCCTGCTGCCGACCGTGGGGCTGCTCGCGGGGCTCGGCGTTGCGGCAATGCTCTACAGCATTGTGCTCGCGCTCGGCGGGGACATCGGCGCACTCGCGGCACTCGGGATCGCGCTCGTGATCTCCGTCGTGCTCTTCATGCTCATTGTCTCGCGTCTGCCGTCGAGCAAACTGTGGAACAAGATCGTTCTGCAGAAGAGCTCGCGCACAGAGGAGGGCTATGTCAGCGCGGCGGAGCAGTCCGAACTTGTAGGGAAAACGGGCGAGGTGCTCACGGAGCTGCGTCCTTCGGGGACGGCACGCATTGACGGCCGCCCCGTGGATGTCATCTCGGAGGGCGCGTATATTCAAAAAGGGAAGCAGATTGTTGTCCTGTCCGTGAACGGCAGCCGCGTCGTCGTGCGCGAGGCATAGCTAGCCATCGGGCAGAAATACTAAGGAGGTACGTATGGGAACTCTGTTTGGAGGAGCATTCCTCATTGTCATCGTCATTCTTGCCGTATCCATCTTTCTGCACTTTGTGCCGATCGGACTCTGGATCTCCGCGATCTCGGCAAATGTCTCGGTCAGCATCATGTCGCTGATCGGCATGCGCCTGCGCCGCGTTCCGCCGAGTCGCATCGTACTCCCGCTTATCAAGGCGAATAAGGCGGGGCTGGATGTCGGCGTGAACCAGCTCGAGGCGCACTATCTCGCGGGCGGCAACGTGGATAAGGTGGTTGACGCGCTCATCGCGTCCCATCGTGCACAGATCGCGCTGCCGTTCGAGCGCGCAGCGGCTATCGATCTCGCGGGGCGCGACGTGCTCGACGCCGTGCAGATGAGCGTCAACCCAAAGGTCATTGAGACACCGATTGTCTCCGCTGTCGCGGCGAACGGAATCGAGCTCAAGATCAAGGCACGTGTCACCGTCCGCGCAAACATCGACCGTCTCGTCGGCGGTGCGGGCGAGCCGACGATTATCGCGCGTGTCGGCGAGGGCATTGTCACGACGGTCGGCTCTTCAGAGAACCATAAGGACGTGCTCGCAAATCCCGATGACATTTCCAAGACGGTGCTCGGCAAGGGGCTCGATGCGGGTACGGCATTCGAGATTCTCTCCATCGACATCGCGGATGTCGATGTCGGGCGCAACATCGGTGCGGAGCTTCAGACCGATCAGGCGGAGGCGGACAAGCGCATCGCACAGGCAAAGGCGGAGGAGCGCCGCGCAATGGCGGTTGCACGCGAGCAGGAGATGAAGGCGTACACGCAGGAGATGGAGGCAAAGGTCGTCGAGGCGCAGGCGGAGGTACCGCACGCAATGGCGCAGGCGCTGCGCGAGGGCAAGCTCGGCGTGATGGACTACTATCAGCTGAACAACATCCAGTCCGACACCGATATGCGTCAGGCAATCAGCTCTGCGGGCAAGACGGACGAGAAACATCCGACACCGCCCGTAAAGTGAGGCGAAGTATATGGAATACCTCATTGTCATTGCTGTTGCGATAGCACTTGCCGTCTTTGACGATCGCGTGCGCGGCAGAAAAAAAGTGCCGTCGCCGACGGTGCCACAGGACATCCCACGGCCGAAGAAGCGCACGGCACAGACGGGCAGCTTTGAGATCCCGCCGCTGCGCGGCGCTCCCCGCGATATACAGGTCACTGTTGACGCAGAGGTGCTGCAGGCGCAGGAACTGCGCGCGCGGTGGGAGGAGCAGCAGCGGGAGGCACAGCGCGCCAAACGCGCACGTGAGCGAGAGGAGCGCCTTGCTGCAGAGCAGATGGCTGCTGCCGCAGCCGTGCCGCATACGGGCAGACACGCGCATGCGCATGCGGCGCTCCTGCCGCAGCTGACACCCAACACGATGCAGCAGGCAATCGTGCTTGCCGAGGTGCTCGGCAAGCCGCGCGCGCTGCGCAGATTTTCAAGACGGTAAAAAATAGGAGCCCCTGCAGTCAAATGCAAGGGCTCCTATTTTCTGTAGTTATTTAATTTGATTCAGCAGCGCTGCAATCTCAGCAGCGCTTGTGTCGCCGTCCGTGCAGCTAATGATGGGCTGTGCGCCGAGCATGACAGTACGGCCGTCCGCATAGGCGGCGGCAGCAGCGTGTCCGTTGCGGTAGGCGGCTGCAAGATTCCCCATGACGAAGTAGGCACGCTCGGCGGAGCTCATGCCGCCGGCAGGAGCAGGCGTCAGAAGGCGTTTCTTGTTCACGTAGACGACGCCGTCATCGACTGTCACCTTACCGCCGCTCATCTCTGTGAGCTTCTTTGCGTAGTTGTCGCGGCGGGAGGAATTCGACGGATGATCGGCAGCGCCGGACATGATGTCAAACGCGTTCGCGGAGTTGTTGCCCGAGAGATCGATCACGCGCTGCCATACGGCAGCCGTTGCGCCGGGGTTGTATGGAGAGCGTGAGATGTACTCAAATGCGAGGTTGTCCGCCTCCCACTCCATCGGCTTCGTGAGCCCCTGCCCGTTCCAGATATTTGCAGCGATCGCGCCGAGCACCGTACCCGTCGCGTTCGCGAGTATGGTAGGCCCGAGTGAGCGCTTCATGCCCTTGGCGGGGTGATCCTTCTGTCCGTGTCCCATTTCATGGGCGAGCACGACGGCGATCTCGTCCTCATTCGAGAGATAGCTGTAGAGCCCGACGTTGACACTCATATTGTGCCCGAGCGTGCAGAAGGCATTGAATCCCTCCTGCTGATTGATGAAATAATTGTATGGGCGGTCATAGACGGTCGCATCCATGGAGCCGATTGCCGCCGTGAGATTCGTAAAGATGCGGTCAAGCTGACTGTTCAGATCCCAGCGGTAATACACGCCGTATTTTTCCTGCAGTTCCTGAAAGAGTGCCTGACGTCCCTCTTCGGTCGTGTTGTAGTACTTGATCTGCTTGTTCATCTCGTCTGCCGCAGCCGCACCGCCGATGATTGCGCCGATGATCCTACCGGTATTTGCCTCAGCCGTGGCGGGCGGCACTGCAATGCCCGCTGTGATTGCCGCTGAGAGTGCGAGCGCAATCCCCTTGCGCATCCATTTTTTCTTGTTCATTTTCCTACTCCTTCCATGAAGCCGTGAACATATTATAAGCGATGAAATGCGGCTTCTTCCATGTAAAAGAGGTTATAAAGTGCTCGTGAATATGAAGATAAATCATTCATGGGAAGCGACGCTAGAACGCACAGAAATCTTGACACTATAGAGAAAAAACATTAAAATGGATAGAAGTATTCTATAGGCATTTTTGCATTATGAAAAAGGAGGTGGCCGTTATTATTACTGAATTACTAACGGTAATTATTGCTGTCGCCGTTGGTGTTGCTGCGGGCTATGTTGCACGCAGACGCACGGCGGAGGCTCAGATAGGATCAGCCGAAGACGAAGCAAAGCGCATTGTCGAAGAAGCCGGAAAGAAGGCTGAGACAAAGCAGAAGGAAGCACTGCTCGAGGCGAAGGAGGAGATCCAGCGCCAGCGGCAGGAGTTCGAACGAGATACGAAGGAGCGCCGCAGCGAGATTCAGCGCCTTGAGCGCCGCACGATTCAGAAGGAGGAGAATCTCGACCGCAAGCTCGAATCCATCGAAAAGAAGGAAGAGGGGCTTGCGCGCAAGGAGGCACGCATCGACAAGACGCAGGCTGAGATTACAGCACTCTACGAGACCCAGAAGCAGGAGCTCGAGCGCGTCTCGGGGCTCTCGTCAGAGGAGGCTCGCACGATTCTCATGGCGGAGGCAGAGGAAGAGCTGAAGCATGAGAAGGCACGGAAGATCAAGGAGTACATCCAGCAGACAAAGGACGAGGCGGACAAGGCAGCACGCGAGATCCTGAGCGTGGCGATCCAGCGCTGCGCCGCCGATCACGTGGCGGAGACGACGGTCTCAGTTGTGGCATTGCCAAACGACGAGATGAAAGGGCGCATCATCGGGCGTGAGGGGCGCAATATCCGCACCCTCGAGACGCTGACGGGCATCGACCTTATCATCGACGATACGCCGGAGGCGGTCATCCTCTCCGGATTCGACCCTGTGCGGCGCGAGGTTGCGCGCATTGCGCTCGAAAAGCTGATTCAGGACGGGCGTATTCATCCCGCACGCATCGAAGAGATGATCGAGAAGGCGCGGCGTGAGGTCGATCAGCGCATCAAGGAGGCGGGGGAGCAGGCGACGTTCGAGACGGGCGTCCACGGCATCCATCCTGAGCTCGTGCGTCTCCTCGGACGCATGCGCTATCGGACGAGCTACGGGCAGAACGTGCTCGCACACTCCATCGAGGTCGCGCATCTCGCAGGTCTCATGGCGGCAGAGCTCGACTGTGATGTCATGCTCGCCAAGCGCGGCGGACTCCTGCACGACATCGGCAAGGCGGTCAGCCACGAGGTTGAGGGGCCTCATGTGACGGTCGGTGCTGATCTTGCGCGCAAGTACCGCGAGTCCAAGGAAGTGATCAACATCATTGCCTGCCATCATGGCGATGAGGAGGCGACGACGATCGAGGCGGTGCTCGTCGCTGCGGCGGATGCGGTCTCGGCAGCGCGGCCGGGGGCACGCCGTGAGAGCCTCGAGTCCTATATCAAGCGACTCAAGGCGCTCGAGGAGATCGCCGAGTCGTTTGACGGCGTGGAGCGTTGCTTTGCAATTCAGGCAGGGCGCGAGATCCGCGTCATGGTGAAGCCGGACAAGGTGGATGATGCGGGCGCTGCCGTGCTCGTCCACGACATTGTAAAGAAGATCGAGGGCGATCTCGAATATCCGGGGCAGATTAAGGCGACGGTCATTCGTGAGACGCGCGTCGTCGACTATGCCAAGTAAACGGCCGCAGTCGATACGGAGAATTGAATCAGGGGGCGCAAGCCCCCTCATTTCTCGGAGTTGCAGCATGGAGCAGCGACTCCCCAAGGAGGATATATGCAGCAGCTGACGTATATCGTTTCCGGTACCGCCGATGCCCAGCGCAAGGCGGAGCAGGCAAAGGAAAAGCTGGATTGGATTCCACATATTGAGTCTCTGCTCATCACCATTGCGGCACCGTGCGAGATGCCGATGGCAAAGGCGCTCCGCATGCAGAGCGCTGTACGTGAACTCTTCCCCGACGCGCGGATTTTGGCGCATACCTGTGCGCTCAAGATGGCGGATCTGCGCCTGGATACGGACGGTGTCATGCTGACCTTTACGGCGTTTGAGGCGTCTCAGGTGGAATTTGTCACCGTGGAAGGAAATACCTCGGATACGGCGACGAAGGAGCACTTTGTCCACTTTGTCGGGGCACGGCCGCATACGAAGGTCATTGAATTCTTTGTCGTCGGTCTGATGGATCAGATCGATGATCTGTTTGAGGGATTCTCTGCGATTGATGAGCGCATTGATGTATTCGGCGCGTTTGTCGATGCTGTCCCTATGGAGGCACACGGCTACATCATTGTGGATGGTGCGGTGATCCAGCTTGGCATGCTCGCCGTCGTCTTCCACGGAGAAACGCTGGATGTCCATGTGGTACGCAATTTCGGATGGAATTCACTCGGACGCGAGATCGTTGCAACCCGCGTGGAGGGCTGTACGATCAAGGAACTGGATGGGGATGTGCCGCTCAAGATCTACGAGCGGTACTTCGGCATCAAGGGGGATGGTGATTTCAGTTCGGATGCGGCGCTCTTTCCCCTCTGCTTCGAGGAGGAGGATGGATCGATCTCGGCGCGTGTGCCGGTCAAGATCGAGGAGGGCTCGGGCGGGCTGACTTTCGGCATTCCTATGGAGCAGGGGACGAAGTTCCGACTTGCCTACGGCGATCCCTACGGGATTTTGTCGAAGGCGACGGAGAATTCGCGCGAGATGACCGCGTTCTCCCCGCAGGTGATCCTCGGAACCTCCTGTGTTGGGCACTATCTGCTGCTCGGCGATGATGTGGTGACGGAGATGACGCCGTGCTCCGGCTTCCCCGCCTCGACTGTATTTGTGTTCGGCGAGGTGCGGCGTGTGGGCAGGCGGATCTCAACGGCGAATCTGAATGTCCTGCTCGTTGGGATGAAGGAAGACCCTGGCTACGTCAAGAACGTACAGCTGCAGACGAAGCGCGTGGCTCATCTCTCCTACAATCGGAAGATGCTCGCCTTCATGTCGCATTTTATCCGTGTCTCCGAGGAGGAGCTTTTTACTGCGAATCAGCGGCTCAGTCATCTTGCGAGCCGCGATGCGCTGACGAATCTCCTCAACCGCCGTGAGATGGAGCGCCTGCTCAAGGCAGCGGTGGTGCGTTCTCAGGAGAATAAGACACCGCTTTCCGTCATCCTCATGGACATCGACCACTTCAAGGGGGTCAATGATACCTATGGGCATGATATGGGTGACAAGGTGATCCTGTCGGTTGCCGATGCGATCTCTCATACGATCCGCGGCTCGGATGCGGGCTGCCGCTGGGGCGGCGATGAGTTCTTCATCATTCTCGAGGGGGCACCGCTCTCGGTCGCAGGACGTGTCGGGGAGCGTATTCGCCGCACGGTGGAGGTCTCCGAGATGCCGTTTGCTCAAAATATTACAGTGAGTGTCGGCGCGGCGACCTTTGATCCGGAAAAGGACAATGAACTGCAACTCTTCAAGAATGCAGATGAAGCGCTCTATCAGGCGAAGAAAGCGGGGCGCAATGCGGTCTACGCGCTCGGCCTCGGGCGCGTGAACAGTGTGGAATGAGGAATGCACGGGTGAAATCCTTATCAGTGCTTCCCAAGGGACGGCAGTAAGGGGGTTGATGCCATGTTTGATTTTCTGCGAAGATGTTTTTCAGAGCGCAGCGGTGGACGCACGAGAAGCGAGCAGGCACGCCCTGGTGTGCAGCTGCTTGCCTCCGTCCTCGTCTGTTTCCCTGAGATTGAGGCGGTTTCCTATGAGCCGCGGCAGGAACTGCTGACGATGGACTTTGTTGTACGCGCACGACTTGACCCGTCAGAAATCGAAGATTTTGCCGCGTTTCTCGCAGAGAGCATTGAGACCTATTATGTGATCGAGGGCGGTGCGGCGAGTGAGATGGATTTCTCCTATGAGCAGCACGATGCGTTGACGATCCTCCACCTTGCGCGGCGGATGGATGAGCTCTCGGAGCGGGAGCTGAGCCTCACGGTTCAGCTCCTCACGGAGCGTTTTGGCGAGGCACTGCTCGTCGACCCGCACGGCGCGGAGGCTCTTGACACTGAGTTCCGAACCCTGCAGCATGAGACGCTTGAGCGCATGTTGATGGCAGTGCGTGAGATCCCGTTGCGCGATCGCCTTGTCGGCATACGCGAACGCGACCAGGTGGTTGTCTACAATCGGTAAAGAAGATGGGAGGACGTGCCGTGCGCATTATGCTGGTCGGTGACGTAGTTGGTCGTGCGGGACGGCGCGCGTTTCGTACGCTTACTCCACGGCTCCGAACGGAGCAGCGGGTCGATGTCGTTATCGTCAACGGAGAGAATTCTGCAGGCGGCAAGGGGTTCACGCGCAAGGCGCTCGATGAGCTCTACGCGGGCGGCGCCGATATTGTGACCTCGGGCAATCACGTCTGGGACAAGAAGGATGTGTTTGCCTTTGTGGACGATGAGCCCTATCTCGTGCGTCCCGCGAACTATCCGGAGGGAACGCCGGGGCAGGGGTACTGCATCTTTCCCTTCAAGGCGGTAAACATCGCCGTAATGAATCTCTCGGGGCGCTCCTTTATGCCCGCGCTCGACTGCCCCTTTCAGAAGGCGGATGAGATTCTCTCCGAGATTGCGGGACAGGCGGATGTCATCGTGCTCGATTTCCATGCGGAAACCACTTCGGAGAAGCTCGCGATGGGGCATTATCTAGATGGACGCGCAGATATCGTGGTCGGAACACATACGCATGTGCAGACGGCAGATGAGCAGATTCTGCCTGGCGGAACGGCATATATTACGGATCTCGGCATGGTCGGCGCGTGTGATTCCATCCTTGGCGTACGCAAGGAGATTGTGATTCAGAAATTCAGAACGGGGATGCCCGTACGCTTTGAGATGGCGGAGGGGGCGGCGGAGTATGCCGCTGTGATTGTGGACATCGAACCGGATGGGCGACGTGCGCCGCTGATCGAGCGCATCTTGCTCCGCCAAGAGGACTGATCGAGGAGAATACTATGCCAAGCGATTTGCATATTCATACGACCTTCTCCGACGGCAAGGATACGCCGGAGGAGATCGTGGAGGCGGCAAAGGCTGCGGGGCTGCGTTATATCGCCATCACGGATCACGACAGTGTAGAGGGGGTCACGGCGCTCTATGAGAGTGGACATTATGCCTCCGGCAGTCTTCACATTATTCCCGGTGTAGGATTCAGCACGGGAGATGGACAGCACGAGATTCATATTTTAGGCTATAATATTGATATCTATGATGCTGGTCTTCAGGAAAAGCTCGAAGAGATCAGCGAGGCTCGCTGGACGCGCTTCACGGAGATTGTGGAGCGCCTGAAGGATATTGGCTATGAGATTGGTGAGACCGAGGTGCTGACGGACGAGGGGCTCTGCAAGGCGGTCGGGCGCTCTCATGTGGCACGTGTCCTCGTCAAAAAGGGCTACTTCGACTCGATACGCGCCTGCTTTGATCAGCTTCTAAAGCGTGGACGACCCGCCTATGTGCCTCATTTTTACCTCCCGATTGAGGAGATTGTCGCACTGATCAAGGGGGCAGGAGGTATCCCCGTGTTGGCCAATCCAAAGGCGATCGGGGATGAGGCTGCTGTGGAGCACGTTATTCAGAAAGGACTGGGCGGCATTGAGGCCTTCTATCCATCCTATGACGTGCGGGACACGCAGCACTATCTGGATGTTGCACAGAAGTACGGACTACTCGTATCCGGCGGCTCGGATTATCGCGGCTTTGCGGGACGAGAGCCGGACGCCGTTGGTAAGTTTACGATTGAAGACATCTACGCGGAGAATTTCTACCGTTCGCCGCAGCATATGTGAGCCTGTGAGAGGAGAAACACAATGGACGTTATCGCACTTGTCGGTCCAAGCGGCACCGGCAAAAGCCACCGCGCCCTGTGGGTCGCCCAGAAGAACGGTGCGGACGCCATCATCGATGATGGCATTCTGATCAAAGATGGAAAGGTTATCGGCGGATATTCGGCGAAGAAGGAGAAGAATCGGATCATGGCGGTGCGCCGTGCCATCTTCGTCCTGCCGGGGCACGCCTCCGATGTGCGCCGCGCGATTGCCGAGACCCTGCCGCGGCGCATCCTCATCCTTGGAACGTCTGAGAACATGGTGCAGAAGATTGCAAAGGCACTCAAAATCGGACCTGTCAGCAAGATCATCCGTATCGAGGACATTGCCTCAAAGAGGGACATGGAGCTCGCGCAGTATCACCGCCTCCGCAAAGGAGAGCACATCATTCCCGTGCCGACAATCGAGCTCAAGCCGCATTTCTCGGGGTATCTCATCGATCCGATCAAGAGTTTCTTCAAGACCTCCTCGTCGAAACGGCGCCGCCTCGGAGAGCGCTCCATTGTACGCCCCGTGTTCAGCTACTACGGCAAGCTCGTCATTGACGACTCGGTCATCAAGAGCATTATCCACATTGTTGCGGAGAAACTCGAGCATGTCTATCGTGTCGGCAGAACGCATGTGGAACATATCGTCAGCGGCGATGATGATCTGGGCATCACGGTTTCGCTCGAAGTGGTATTTGCCTATGGGTATGCGATTGCAGAGACCATGGCGACGCTGCGCAAAGACCTGCAGGAGGAGATCGAGCGCATGACGGGCATGGTTGTGCATGAAGTTGATATTCTCGTCAAGAGTCTCCACGTCGATGCGGCAGTTCCAGCGCGCACTTAGCCACTCCTTAAAGATTTTTACAGATACCTTCAAATCCGGACTTCATTTTTTTTGAGAAAAATGTTAGAATGAAAAGGATTTTTTTTAGGAATGTAGAAATAACTATATATCTGTTTTGTGTGCAGCTTTTTCCTGTGCGCATAAAATATGGGGAAAGGAACGTGACGTTTCATGCTTGAGCAGCTGGTAAACACTCCGACGATTGACATTGGCAGCCGTGCGATGGCGGCAGCATCCCTTCGGCATGAGGTGCTCAGCAATAACATTGCCAACGTGAACACACCGTACTTCAGGCGGAGTCATGTCCGCTTTGAAGACTTGCTGAAGCAAGAACTTGGGCTGGACGACAATCCTCTGATGAAGGTTGTGCGCACGCATGACCGGCATATGCCCATCGACTTTCGCGGAAAGGCGCGTCCTGTGATCGAGCAGGATGCAACGACCAATATGCGTCTGGATGGGAACAACGTGGACATTGATATTGAGATGGCTGAGGTGGCAAAAAACCAGCTGTATTACAGCGCACTGGCAACGGCGCTCGGCGGGCACATCAGCAAGCTGAAGAGCGTTATCAACAGCGGCCAGGGCAGCTGATGTAGGGAGGGCACGATATGGGAATGTTTTTGGGAATTGATGCAGCAGCTTCCGGTCTTACGGCAGAGCAGCTGCGCATGGACGTGATCTCCAACAATATCGCAAATGCTAACACGACGCGCGCACAGGGCGGAGGTGCCTATCATCGCCGCTACGTGGTCTTCCAGCCGCGTGAGAAGGGGGCGGGCATAGGGTTTGAGTCCTTCCTTGCACGTGCTTCGAACCGTATGCGTCCCGGCGATGGCGTGCGTGCGGTTTCGATCGAAACGGATCGAACACAGGGAACACTTGTCTATGAGCCGGGTCATCCCGATGCAAACGCGGAAGGCTATGTGGAGCGTCCAAATGTCAACATCGTCGCAGAGATGGTGGACATGATTTCGGCGTCCCGTGCCTACGAAGCGAATACAACGACAATTAATGCGGCAAAATCCATGGTGACCGCAGCGCTTCGCATTGGCGGAAATAGCTGATTACTGGGCACGTTTTAAGGGAGATCAATGTATATGGAAGTACAAGCACTGCAAATGACCCCCGTTACGATGCACGCAACCAGTCATCTGGGCGAGACCATCGAAAAAGAGCCGCCGAAGAGCTTCGGAACCTATCTGAAGGATGCCCTCTCCGAGGTCAATCAGCTCCAACTCGAATCAGACAAGCAGAACAAGCTACTCGCGGCGGGCGAAATCTCGGATGTCTCTCAGGTCGTCGTGGCAGGGCAGAAGGCAGAGATTGCACTGCAGCTGACATTGCAGCTGCGCAATCGTGCTGTGGCTGCCTATCAGGAAATCATGCGGATGCAGGTATAAGGATTGCCTGTCGTTTTCGCACGCCTCGCAGGAGACGTTGCATAACCGTGATGACTTGAAGGGAAAGAGATTATGGGAGAGTGGAAAGAGCGCGGCCTTGCCTTGTGGAACCGCTTTGACAAGCGCCAGCGCTACATCATGCTCGGTTCGGCGCTCGCGATTCTCGTCCTCATCTTTGGTCTGAGCTTCTGGTACGGCAGCAAGCCCGATATGGTGCCGCTGTTTACGGATATGGAGACCAAGGACGCGGGTGAGGTCGCCAACCAGCTGCGTGAATCGAAGATCACCTACGAGGTGCAGGAGAACAAGTCGGGTACGACGATTCTTGTGCCGACGACAAATGTCCACGAGGCACGTCTTAACCTTGCAACGCAGGGGCTTCCGCGTGGGAACAAGGGTTTTGAGATCTTCGATGACAGCAAGCTCGGCGTCACCGAGTTCCAGAACCGTGTCAACTACCTGCAGGCGCTGCAGGGCGAGCTGACGCGTACGATCGAACAGCTTGAGGCGGTTGAGAAGGCACGTGTTCATATTGTGCTGCCTGAGGACAGCCTCTATAAAAAAGAAGAGAAGCCTGCAACGGCTTCCATTATGCTGCGCCTCAAGCCCCATGCGGAACTGACGAAGAAGGAGATCAAGGGCATTGTCAACCTTGCAGCGCACAGCATCAAGGGGCTGACGCCCGAGAATATCACGATTGTCGATGATACAGGCAAGATCCTGAACGATCCCGACGATCAGGATGAGAATTCCATCGGAGTTAAGACGCTCACCCAGCTCGATATGACGCGCAAGGTGCAGGACAACATCGAGAAGAAGGTGCAGTCCCTGCTCGATCAGACCCTTGGCGAGGGACGTGCCTTTGCACGCGTCAGCGTGGAACTTGACTTTGACGACCGCCTGACGGATCGTCAGACCTTCACACCTGTTGTGGACGACTCGGGCATCATTCGCAGTCAGCAGGATATCTCCGAGAGCTATGTCGGCAGTTCTACGAATCCCGGCGGCCCTGCGGGTGTGCAGAGCAATGTCCCCGGCTATGTCGAGCAGGAGACGAATGCGAATGCCGAGTATGAGAAAAAGGAATCCACAAAGAACTACGAGATCAACGAAGAGCGTCAGCACGTCATCGCCTCCCCGGGGTCAATTCGTCGCCTGACGGTCGCCGTTCTTGTCAATGACGATGTAACGCAGCCGCAGCAGGAGAGTATCCTGCGCACGGTGAGCAGCGCGGCCGGCATCAACCCGTCGCGCGGTGATACGATTTCCGTCGAGCCCCTACCATTCAGCACGGAGGCAGCAGAGCGCCGCGCCGCAGAGGAACAGGCGGAGAAGGATCGTCAGGATCGCATCTTCTATACGCAGGTTGCACTTGCCCTGCTCCTCATTGCCCTCATCGTCGGCGGCATCCTCATGTATCGCCGCAAGAAGCGTCTCGAGCGCGAGGCTGCCGAAGAGGCACAGCGTCTCGAAGAGGAGCGTATCGCAGAGGAGCGTGCCGCAGCGATTGCAGCGGGCGAGGTCGAGGAAGAAGACCTCTCCGAGGAGGAGCAGCAGCAGATGAATCAGAAACTCGCGCTGCTCGCACTCATCGACAGCAAGCCGGAAGAGGTTGCACTCCTCGTTAAGACGTGGCTTTCGGAGGAGGAGTAAGTATGCCGGATATGTATGGCAGCGGTGATCTGTCCAATCAGCAGAAAGCGGCGATCCTCTTTATCGCCATCGGCCCGGAGTACTCGGCAAAGCTCTTTCAGCATATGGACGACGACGAGATTGAGCATCTGACGCTCGAGATCGCCAATCAAAAGCAGGTCTCCGCCGCACTCAAGGCAGAGGTCATCGCCGAGTTTTACTCCATGTGCATGGCGCAGGACTACATCTCCTCGGGCGGTCTGCAGTATGCGCAGAATGTCCTGGAGAAGGCTCTCGGCCCCGACAAGGCGCTCGAGATCATCAATCGTCTCACGACGAGTCTGCAGGTACGTCCCTTCGACTTCCTGCGCAAGACGGATCCCGCGCAGCTGCTTAACTTCATTCAGAACGAGCATCCACAGACCATCGCGCTCATCATGGCGTATCTCGATCCGGATCAGGCTGCCATCGTCCTTGGGGCGCTCCCGCCGGAGTCGCAGGTCGAGGTCACGAAGCGCGTGGCGATGATGGATCGCACGTCGCCGGACTTCATCCGTGAGGTTGAGCGTGTGCTCGAGAGGAAACTGTCCTCGATGGTCACGCAGGACTTTACATCGGCGGGCGGCATCAAGGCGATTGTCGAGGTGCTCAACCGCGTCGACCGCACGACGGAGAAGGCGATTGTGGAGACCCTCGAGGTCGACAATCCCGAGCTGGCCGAGGAGATCAAGAAGCTCATGTTCGTCTTCGAGGACATTGTCCAGATCGACGATCGCTCGCTGCAGCTCGTCCTGCGTCAGGTGGAGACAAAGGATCTCTCTCTCGCGCTCAAGGCAACGCCGCAGGAAGTTGCGGAGAAGGTATTCAAGAATATGTCGACCCGCGCTGCCGATATGCTGCGTGAGGAGATTGAGTTCATGGGCCCGGTCAAGATCCGTGATGTGGAGGAGGCGCAGCAGAAGGTTGTCGGCGTCATCCGTGCGCTCGAGGACAAGGGCGAGATTGTGATTTCGCGTGGCAAGGGAGACGAGATGATTGTCTAGAGTTATCAAGGCAGCCGTCTGGGAAGAGAATCCCCATCTCATCGACGTGCCGCCCCCTCCGCCGCCGCCCCGTGAGGACGGTGAGGAGGAAGGGCTGAGCGAAGAGGCCGTTCAGAATCTGCTCGCGCGCATTGCAGAGCGTGAGCAGGCGATGGATGAGCGCGTCAAGGAGGCGGAGATCCACGTTGCAGTCCTTCGCGGGGAAGCCGAGGAGGAACGCGACCGGCTTCTTAGTGAGGCGCAGACAAAGATCGAACAGGATCGCGAAGAGGCTCGTGCCAAGGGGCATGAGGAGGGATTTGCTGCAGGTCGTGAGGCGGGGGAAGCCGCTGTGCGCGAGGAGATGGCAGAGCTTATCCGCCAGACCAACGCACAGGCGGAGAAGACCCTGCGCGATGCGCGTGATGCCATCCGTGACTATGTGGTGAATGCAGAGGAGGACATCGTATCGATCGCCATGACAGCGGTCGAGCGCGTCCTGCCGCAGCATTTCATCGACGTGCCGCAGATGGTTCTGCCCATTGTGCGCGATGCCATTCTGCGCGTCAAGGATCAGAAGGAGATCGTTGTTCACGTTCCTCCGCAGAGCTATGACTTCGTGTTGATGGCGCGCGATGAGCTGCGCAGCATACTGACGGCAGGGGACTCGAATCTGACGATCACCTCCGACGATGGGCTGAAGCCCGGCGACTGCCTCGTGGAGACCCCGAACGGCAGCGTGGACGCGCGGCTTCAGACACAGATCGAACAGCTGAAAAAAGCTGTGCGGGAAGTTATGCTATGAATATGAGTGAAACGGGGGGGAATCCCCCATTTTCCATAGATATCCATAAATTTCGGGATGCCCTGCACGCCGCTTCCCCGATGAAGCTGACGGGCAAGGTGACGCAGATCATCGGGCTCGTCATCGAGTCGCAGGGGCCGACGGTCACCGTCGGGGAGCTCTGCTATGTGAGCTCGCATTTTGCGGGACTGCCGCCGATCCCAGCGGAGGTCGTGGGCTTTCGTGAGGGGAGCGTACTCCTCATGCCCGTCGGCGAGATGCAGGGCATCGGTCCCGGCTGCGAGGTCATCGCAACGGGACGCCGCCTGCGTGTGAAGGTTGGGCCGGAGCTGCTTGGGCGTGTGCTCGACGGGCTCGGCAACCCCATCGATGGCAAGGGGCCGATCCTCGCAAAGGAAGAGTATCCCCTGCAGGCACCGCCTCCGCCGCCGCTGACGCGCCCGCGCATTCACGACAATCTCTACGTCGGCGTGCGTGCGATCGACGGGCTGATTACGCTCGGCGACGGTCAGCGCATCGGCATCATGGCGGGCTCGGGTGTTGGTAAGTCGACGCTGCTCTCGATGGTCGCACGCAATACCGAGGCGGACATCAGCGTCATCACCCTCGTCGGTGAGCGCGGTCGCGAGGTGCGCGACTTCATCGAGCGCGACCTTGGCGAGGAGGGGCTGAAGCGCTCCGTTGTCGTCGTGGCGACCTCCGATCAGCCCGCACTCGTCCGCATCAAGGGGGCGATGACGGGCACGGCGATCGCCGAGTATTTCCGCGATCAGGGGCACAAGGTCGTGCTTATGATGGACTCCGTCACGCGCTTTGCGATGGCACAGCGCGAGGTCGGACTCACGATCGGCGAGCCGCCCGCGACGCGTGGCTATACGCCGTCCGTCTTTGCCATGCTGCCCCGCCTCCTCGAGCGTGCAGGCACGAGTGAGAAGGGATCGATTACAGGCATCTATACCGTCCTCGTGGACGGCGATGATATGAATGAGCCGATTGCGGACGCTGTGCGCTCCATCCTCGACGGGCATATCGTGCTCTCGCGCAGGATTGCGGCGCAGAACCACTTCCCCGCGATCGATGTGCTCGGCAGCGTCAGCCGCGTCATGTACGAGGTTGTCGACAAGAGCCATCTCGAGGCGGCGCAGGAGATGCGCCAGCTCATGGCGGTCTATAGCGAGGCGGAGGATCTCATCCACATCGGGGCATATGTCAAGGGCTCGAGCCCGAAGATTGACGCCGCGATCCAGCGGATTGACGGCATCAACGAATTCCTCTGTCAGGACATTTACGAAGTGACCTCCTACGAGGAGACGGAGCAGCGCCTGCTCTCCGCCGTTGGCAAGGCTGCGGCACCCGCAGCACCGAGTGCTGAGGAAGCATCATGAAAAAATTTCGATTTCAGCTCGAGACCCTGCTCAAGGTGACGCGCATGAAGAAGGAGGAGGCAGAGGTTGCCTTCGCCGAGGCTGTGCGCCGTCTCGAGGATGCGCGCGCATATCAGCGCCAGCTGCTCGAGGAGATGCATCAGGGTCAGCTCGACTACGAGAATCTCTCGAAGGAGGGCACGCGGATCAAGATCGGCACGCTCATGAGCTTCAACCGCTTCTTTGGATGGAAGCGTCAGCAGATCGAGGATCAGCAGCAGGTGATCCTGCAGGCGAACGCCGAGCGGCAGAAGCGGCTCAAGGTGCTCATGGAGCAGATGAGTGCCCTCAAGAGCATCGAAAAACTGAAGGAAAAGCGCCTTGCGGAATACAAGGCGGAGGTGTTGCAGGAGGAGCAGAAGATGCTCGACGAGATCGGCCTGCAGCTGACCATGCGAAATAGGGAATTGGAGGAAGCAGTATGATGGATCTTTCGGGCATCCAGCAGATACAGGCGCGCATTGCGGAGATTGAGGGGCAGTTCTCCCTTCAGAATCAGCAGCTTCCGGGCATGGATTTTGCATCAAAGCTGCAGCAGGAGATCGACAAGAATGTCACGACTGCGGCAGGCAAGGCACATGCGGCGCAGCGCGTGCAGGAGAGCTCTGCCACCCATCAGGCGACGGCCTCCGCGCAGGAGAACTTTGCCAATCCCGACCTTGCACGCATGATTCACACGGCGGCGACGAAATATGCCGTCGATCCGAAGCTCGTCTCTGCAGTCGCGGAGGTCGAGTCTGGCGGCGATCAGAATGCCGTCTCGCCTGCGGGCGCGGTCGGCGTCATGCAGCTGATGCCAGAGACGGCGGCGGGGCTTGGCGTCAATCCCTACGATATGAAGAGCAATGTCGAGGGCGGTGCAAAGTATCTGCGCGAGATGCTCGACACCTTTGACGGCGACGTGAAGAAGGCAGTTGCCGCCTACAATGCGGGGCCGAATGCGGTGAAGGTCTACGGCGGCGTTCCGCCCTATGCAGAGACGCAGAACTACGTGTCGAGCGTTCTGGACATCTATCGCTGAGCGAATAAATCGTGTATAATAAGGGGAAGAGAAAGAGGGCAGGGATTCCATGCGGAAGAAATTGAAGATCCTATTCATACTGATCTTACTCCTCGTACTGATCGCGGGCGGCTTTGCGCTCGGCGTCTATCTCCGGCTCTTTGATACGCAGGCGCTCAATGAGGAGTACGGCCTGCACGAACTGCCCATCATCGGCGAGTACTTTGTCCCGCCGGCAGGTGGGGATCATGCGGCTGCACCTGCGGAGACCGCAGCACCTGCTTCTGCGGGAGCTGCCGCCGCTGCCGCACCGAAAAAGGCTCCTGAGACTGTGAAGATCACGAAAGAGGAGATCGAAAAGCAGCAGAAGGAGCGCGAGGCGGCGGAGAAGAAGCGCGTGACGAAGCTTGCGCGTCTTTACAACGATATGAAGGCGGCGGATGCGGCAAAGGTCATGGAGAGTCTTGACATCGATCTCTGTATTGCGATCCTCCAGCGCATGGACGAGGGGAATGCAGCTAAGGTCATGGCGGCATTCGAGCCCGAGCGCGCCGCCCAGATCACGCAGATCATCTATGAGGGTGTGCCGCAGCGTACAAAGAATGCACGCAATGCGGCTGCCGCTGCCGTGCCCGGTGTGGAGCAGGGCGAGGAAGCAGAGCCACAGCAATAGGGAATTGGGAAACACAACATAGGATGGAGAGAACCTGCGAAGTTGCCTTTCAGCTGCTTCGCAGGTTTTTATCCGTTTGATATTGGGGGGATACTCTTGCGCCGTATATTTTTACTGCTTACTGTCGTGCTTGTCGCTGTCCTTGGGGTCACCTTCGCTGTGCATCCTGCGGAGGCGGCGTTCAGTGACCGTGCGAAGGATCTGACGAAGATCGCGGGCGTTCGCATCGGAAAGACGGATGGGAATGTCCGCATCGTCATCGATGCCGACCGCCCCGTCTCCTACAAGCAGTCTGTGCTGTCGAATCCGATGCGCATTGTGCTGGACATTCAGAATGCGTGGATTGCGCCCGAGGCGAAGAAGAATACCACGGTGGACTCTGCCCTTGTCTCGGGCGTGCGCGTCGCCCAGTTCGATGCGACGACCGTGCGCATTGTGGTGGAGACCTCTGTGGGAAAGGACGGCTATAAGATCTTTTCCCTCGACGCCGGGAAGCCGCGCGTTGTTATGGACTTCGGTGCAGCACCATCCGGCAGTGCGGTGAAAAAGCCCGCGCAGGAAACGATGAAACCTGTGCCCGTGCAGCCGCCGCAGACGGACGATGAGGATGTGCAGGATGCCGACAATCAGGATCAGATTGACCGCGATCTGGATGCCATCACGGGGATGAAGGGGCGCAAGATCGCCATCGACCCAGGACACGGCGGCAGCGACTCGGGCGCGATCGGGCCGACAGGCATCATGGAGAAGTCCGTGACCCTGCGCGTCAGCCGCGAACTGAAACGCCTGCTCGAGGCGGAGGGCGCGACGGTCATCCTTACGCGTACGGGCGATACGGAGGTCTCGTCCAAGGGAGCGAACGCCACCTCCGTTGAGGAACTCGAGGCGCGCTGCGAGATTGCGAACCGTGCAAATGCGGACATCTTCCTCTCGATTCATGCCGATGCCTTCACGAACCGCGAAGTGAAGGGGACAACGGCGTATTACTACACGAAGGGGACAAAGCAGTCCAAGCGTCTTGCAGACAGTGTGCGCACGGCGCTGATCGACTCTATCGGGACGGTTGACCGCGGTACGCAGACGAGCAATTTCTACGTGGTCAAGCATACGGATATGCCCGCGATCCTCGTGGAGATCTCCTTTATCTCGAATCCCGATGAAGAAAAGATGATGAACAGCCCGGAGGGCATCAAGAAGATTGCGCAGGGCATTGCGGACGGGATTGCCGATTACTTTGGATGATATATGCTAGGAGGGAGACGGTGCTCAAGGAAGTTCATGGCTATCCGGCGCGTACGCGTCAATTTTTCATCGTGCTTCTCCCCATCCTCATTACACAGGTTTCGCTGATTGCGCCGGGATTTTTCAATACGGTTATGGCGGGACATATCAGCAAGGAAGATCTGGCGGGGATTGCTGTCGGCGCGAGCATCTTCTTTCCCGTGTTCGGGGCTTTTATGGGACTCGTCTCGGGGCTGACCCCCGTCATTGCACAGCATTATGGTGCGCGGCAGACACGCGAGATTCGGCGCGTTGTCCAGCAGAGCTTCTACTGGGCGACGCTTCTTGCTGTGCTCCTGCTTGTGGGTGGTGTGCTGACGGTTCCCGCGCTCGTGCACGCGCTGTATCTTGAGCCCGTGGTCGAGCGTATTACGATGGAGTATCTGTCCTACATCGCCCTCGGACTTATTCCTGTTGCGCCCGCGATCGTTCTGCGCAACTTCATCGATGCGCACGGGCGGACGCGTCTCACAATGTATATCACGATGACGACGATTCCGATCAACATCGTTCTCAACTATATCTTTATGTACGGCGCGTGCGGGATTGAGCCGCTCGGCGGACCCGGCGCGGGGCTTGGTGCGGCGCTGAGCTACGGCGTTTTTCTCGTGCTGAACAGCATTGTCGTCCTCCGGATCAAACAGTTTGCACGCTATCATGTATTTGCACGTCTGCCGCGTCCAATCCTCGGTGACTGGTGGGCGCTGCTGAAGATCTGCATTCCCATCGGGCTGACCGTGTTCTGCGAACAGAGCATCTTCGGTGCGGTCGGGCTGCTCATGGCGGCGTACGGGACGACTGTGCTCGCCGCACATCAGGCGGCGATGAACTTCACCACGATTGTCTATATGCTGCCGCTCTCGGTCTCCATGGCAATCACGATCCTCGTGGGCTTCGAGGTCGGCGGCGGACGCGAAAACGGTGCGCGTGCCTATATCCGTCTCAGCCGCGTGCTCACACTCGTCTTCGTCGGCGTGATTGCCCTCGGGCTTGCGGCGATGCGCGACTCCGTGGCGGCGCTCTATACGACGAACCCGGAGGTGCAGGAACGCCTGCACGTCTTCCTTCTCTATGCACTCGTCATGCAGTTCTGTGACTGCGTGAATGCACCTCTGCAGGGGGCGCTGCGCGGCTACAAGGATGTCACGGTCACGTTCTGGCTCGCCGTGCTCTCGTTCTGGGGCATCGGTCTGCCCGCCGGCTATGCACTCGCGGCGTGGACAGAGCTCGGTCCCTACGGCTACTGGGTGGGACTAAATGGCGGCATCGTCGTCGGAGCCGTACTGCTCATGATCCGCCTGCGCATCATCGAGGATCGCATGCGGCGCGCGAAGATGCAGTCTGCATGATACGCTGTGACGTATGCAATGTATACCGTGCAAATGCCACCTGTCCGTGAAAAAAATCCTATTGAATTTCCTGTAAAACGTGGTATGATGTACCCCATGAGGGGAAAAGTACTCATATCACATTTCGAGCAGTGAAAAGATATTTAACTATGTGATTTTTTTCACTATTAAACGAAGGAGTGGGGTTAATATGGCAGATCAAAAACACATTGTCATCGTCGGCGCCGGGTTCGGAGGCGTGACTCTTGCCAAGGAACTCGCGAAGGAAAATGTGCGGGTCACACTCGTGGATCGGCACAACTATCATCTCTTTCAGCCGCTCCTCTATCAGGTGAGTACGGCTGTCCTCTCCGCGTCGGAGATTGCCTATCCCACGCGTCAGTTTTTCAAGAATAACAAGAATGTGAATTTCTATATGTCCAAGGCGCTCGATATCGATCAGGAGCGCCGCGTGCTCATCACGAAGCACGGCGAGATTTCCTATGACTACCTCGTGCTTGCGGCGGGCGCGACAACGAATTTCTTCGGAAATGAGAGCGTTGCACGCAATTCCTATGCAATGAAGACGCTGCAGGAGGCGATTGCGCTGCGCGGGCACCTCATCCATGAATTCGAGCGCGCTGCGCGCAAGTGCGGCCCCGATCAGTGGGAGGCGCGTCAGCGCCATCTGAACTTCGTCATCGTCGGAGGCGGCGCGACGGGCATCGAAATGGCGGGCGCGCTGATGGAGCTCATCGACATCTTCAAGAAGGAGTTCCATACGATTGACTTCAAGGAGGTTCACGTCACCCTCCTCGAGGCGATGGGCTCCGTCCTACCGATGGTGCCGCCCGATCTGCAGCAGCATACAATCGACG
>NZ_ALKG01000146.1 GCF_000286455.1 Selenomonas sp. FOBRC6 | reverse complement strand
GCACAGCAGGACACGCGCCCGCACATCGTATCCATTACGGTGACGGAGGACGGCAAGGTTCTCTTTGACCGCGATGAGGAGCCGACGCGGGAACTTACGGCGCGGGTCAAGACGCAGCTCGAAGATGATCCCGATACGGTCTTTGTCGTACGCGGCGACCGCAAGGCGGACTACCAGTTCGTCGTCACCGTCTTTGATGCGCTCAAGGAAGCGGGGACACGCCATGTGTCCATCGCGACGGAGACGGGAGGGGTCTGAGTGCAGTATCAGACACATTGGCGCCTCGCCTTTGTCCTCGCGTTCTTCTTTCACATCATCGCGTGGCTCTTTCTGACGATTCTTATTCCGCACGTCTTCAAAGCACTTGAAGCACCTCCGCAGGAGGAGCCGATGGAGTGGGTCGAACTCGCGGATGATCCAGGGCCTCCCGAGGAGGAGCAGGCGGAGGAGCCTCCTCCGCCCCCTCCGCCCCCGCCTGAACCCGAGCAGGTCGAAGAAGAACCGGCCGTGGTCGAGGCGGAGGTTCCGGAGGAAGCCATCACCGAGATTATGAAGGAAGTCGAGGAAACGCCGGAAAAGGAGGAGCCTAAGGTTCTTCGATCCGGCGAGGGGAAGCAGATCGGTCAGCCCGGCAAGATTCTGCATGCGGAGCAGCCGCCCTATGGTGCCATTCAGTTCAAAGGACGCATTGCCGTCTCGGCACGCATCGGTACGGACGGCAAGGTCATCAGCACCCGCATCCAGGTCTCCTCCGGAAATGCTCTCTATGATCGGATGGCACGGCGCATCGTCGAGAAGCAGTGGAAATTCGAGCCTGCGAAGGATATGAACGGGCAGCCGATGGAATCCGACATGCAGTGTCCTGTTTATTTCAACATGAAGCCTGCACGCAATATTAAATAATGTGCATGTGCCGGAAGAAGGAGGGGAAATAAGTAATCCCATGAGAAAACTTATTGTATTCATTATGGCGCTCTTTCTGCTCCTGCCTGCAGCATCCACAAATGCTGCGCAGACGTGGCAGCAGATCCACGACCACATTGCCGCTGAGATGAATAATGTCTATACGATCTATCAATCAGGCAATGCGGAGGGGGCAAAGGATGCCGTCAATGATATCTACTATGGCATCTATGAAAAGGATGGTCTGGAGAGTGCCGTACGCAGCGGGATCTCCTCCAAGAGTGCGAATCTCACGGAGTACCAGTTCTACACGCTGAAAAAGGCGATCCGCTCGGGTGCACCGCAGTCTGAGGTAGAAGCCGAGGGGAAAAAACTTCTCGACATGGTTCAGGCAGAAGTGACAACCCTCGAGACAGCGGGCGTGCAGTCGGGCGGCTGGGGCATGTTCCTGCAGGCGTTCCTGATCCTTCTGCGTGAAGGTGTTGAGGCGATCCTCGTGCTCGTCGGCATCATCGCCTACCTTGGGCGTGCCGGACACGAGAAGGAACTCTCCACGGTCTATAACTGGGCGATTGTAGGCGTTATTGCAAGCTTTATCTCGGCGTATCTCTTCGTTGAAGTTCTTGATAATACAACGACGACGGGCTCCGGACGTGAGATCATCGAGGGCTGTACAGCACTCTTCGCTGTGCTTGTTCTCCTCGGCACATCCGCATGGATGGGCGGCAAGTCCAATGCGAAGGCGTGGAAATCCTACATTGACAAGCAGGTGAAGCTGACGCTCTCGACGGGGAAATCGCGCGCGCTCGGTTTCGCCGTATTCCTCGCCGTCTATCGCGAGGGTGCAGAGGTTATCCTCTTCTATCAGGCACTCTTCAACAATGCCATCGGCGATGTCGATATGATCTGGGGCGGCTTTGTCGCTGCTTGTGCGGCACTCGCCCTGCTCTTCTTCCTCATGCAGCGCGGTGCGCTGCGCATCCCGATCGGTCCGTTCTTCAAGGTGACGAGCGCGTTCATGTTCATTCTCGCCGTTACGTTCCTTGGCGGCGGACTCAAGGAACTGCAGGAGGCTGATGTGATCTCTACCTCGGTCATCGAGAGTATCCCCGTGCCGAGCATTGACTTGCTCGGGCTTTATCCCACCTATGAAACCATTGTGCCGCAGATTCTGCTGGTTGCAGCGGCGGTCGCGATGGTATCATATAGAAAGCGCTCTGCTGCGGCAGAGGCGTAAGTTTTCCCCGCAAGAGGGAGCAGTGTTTCATCTTTGTAAGGAGGATTATCCCATGAAGAAATCCGGTCTCAGCATGCTCAAAAAGGCGCTTGCCATTGGCGCCGTCGCATTCTCTACGTTTGCGATCAATGCGAACGTCAGCGAAGCTGCGTTCGAGGAGTTCCCGATCGGCGACGAGATCGAGGATACGACGAACCACTTCAAGGTTGCGCTCGTGTACTTCCAGCCGGTCACGATGGAGCCTGCCGGCATGAGCCTCCCGGCAGATCAGGCGGACATCCATATTGAAACGGATATCCATGCAACCGAGGGCAACGAGTGCGGCTTGCAACCGAGGGCAACGAGTGCGGCTTCGGTGTTGGTGAGTGGATTCCCTATCTGACGGTGCACTACAAGTTCACGAAGCGTGAGACGGGCGAGAGCCTCGAGGGCGTATTCATGCCGATGAGCGCAGACGACGGTCCGCACTACGGCGCGAATGTCAAGATGCTCGGCGCGGGCACCTATGACTGCGAATTCTCGATCGACAGCCCCGCACGTCAGAACTACATGCTCCACACCGATAAGGAGACGGGCGTTCCGGGCCATTTCTGGACCGAGCCGGTCAAGATGAGCTGGGTGTTCAACTACGTTCCGCGTAAGTGGTAATTTCAGCTACTCCCGGACGATGATGGCATGGGGTTCCTGTGCCGCACATTGTCCTGCCGGAATTAGAATGGCTGCCGTCCTTCGGGGACGGCGGCTTTTCTAGTAGGAAAGGGTTATTACAATGTTACAGGCGTTTCTACAACAATTGGTGCCGGCGCTCGAAGAGAGCATCAAGCTCGCCGTGCCGCTCGGTATTCTGCTTGCAATCATTCTGCCCCTGCCGAATCAAAGCATTCGCCATACGTTTGTGCGCGTTTTGAAATGGGGCTTTTTCCTCTCGCTCTTTATGACTGCCGTGCGTGTCGGCACAAAGTCCGCAGTCAACCGCGAGATTTTCGAGAGCATGGCAATCGGTGTCGATCTCGTGGGCGCGCTCGTTCTCTGTACGATCCTCCTGCGCAGCCTGCATCGTGAATGGACTTCGAAGGAGGAGCGTGTCTTCCGCCTTGGAACCGGAGCACTCGCTCTTGGCATCTTCCTCTATCACGGATTGGAGCTTTGGCTGATCCCCGTTGCTACGGTTCAGGTTGCGATGGGAGATTATTTCACACTCATCTTCTTTGTGAAGATGCTCGGCTTTTTCGGCGGCATCTTCCTCGGCTTCCTCTCTGGGTATCTGGCGTACCATGCGGCAGCTGCCCTCAACCACGGGCGTCTCGTTTTCGTCTTTACTGTGCAGATGGCGGCGACTGCCGTGCAGCAGGTCATATTCGTCATGACGGTTATGATGGCGCGGCAGGTGTTTGGTGCAGAAAGTCTCATTTCTTTCATGGCATCGTTCATCGACAATCAGAACAAGATCATCTATGCGATTTACTTCGTTTCGATTCTCGTGCCTGTCACGCTCTTTCTGCAGCCGCGTCCCGAGCGTCCCGCTTGGGCAAATCCCGCGCAGTACCGTCAGCTGCTCGCCCGTGCGATTCGGCGCAAGCGCTGGGGATCGGGGCTGCTTGCAATGCTCGTCCTGACAATCCTCATATCGAGCGTCGGCGGTTGGTATGCGAACAAGAAGGAACAGCTTGTCCCTGCCGTTGCAGTCAAGGTGGAGGATGGTCTTGTGCAGATTCCGCTCGAGGAGGTTTCGGACGGCCATCTCCACCGTTATGCCTTCCGTGCCTCAGATGGGACGGAGGTGCGTGTCATCATCGTACAGAAGGGCGGCTCTGCGTTCGGTGTGGGGCTTGATGCGTGTGAGATCTGCGGACCGACGGGGTACCTCGAGCGCGACGGACAGATCGTCTGCCGCCTCTGCGATGTCGTCATGAACAAGGCGACGATCGGCCTTCCCGGCGGCTGCAACCCGATCCCCGTGGAGTACCGTGTGGCAAACGGTGCGGTGCAGATCGCAGGGGATACGCTTGAAGCGGCACGCATTCACTTCCGGTGACGGCATGAGAGGAGGAAAGCCATGTTTTGGCAAATGGTAAAAGGGGCGCTCATCCGTCAGCGCGGGAGGTTCATCCTCATTGCACTGACGGTCGCCCTTGGCGTTTCGCTCGCGACTGCCATGCTGAATGTCATGTTCGACATCGGCGAGAAGGTTAATCAGGAGCTGAAGGCATTCGGTGCGAACATCACGGTAACACCGCGCAACTCGATGGTGCTCAAGGATCTCTACGGCGTGGAAACCACGAAGAGTACACATCGTGAATACCTCGAAGAATCGGATCTCGGCAATATCAAGACGATTTTCTGGACGAACAATATCGTTGCGTTCTCACCGTCATTGACGACGAACATCACGCTCGCGGACGGCGAGACGGTTCCGTTCTTCGGCACATGGTTTGAGCACACGCTCACGCTGCCGACGGATGAGGTCTACACCACGGGCGTGAAGTTCATGAAGTCGTGGTGGCACGTCGACGGTGACTGGGCGGACGATACGCAGACGAATCAGGTGCTCGTGGGTACGAAGCTTGCACAGAAGCTCGGCGTGTCGGCGGGCAGTACACTCTCGTACAAGAAGCCGGACGGTTCGGATGACACGCTGATGGTCACTGGCATCCTTTCGGGCGGCGGCGATGAGGAGAATCAGATCGTCGGCTCACTTGCTCTTGCGCAGAATCTTGCAAACGCTGCGGGGAAGATCGATCAGGTCGAGGTCAGTGCGATGACGACACCGGAGAATGATCTTGCACGCAAGGCGGCAGAGAATCCGAAGTCGCTCTCACAGGCAGAGTATGACATCTGGTACTGTACCTCATATGTCGGATCGATCGCCTATCAGATCGAGGAGGTCATGCAGAATGCGGCGGCGCATCCCGTGCGCCAGATCGCAGAGTCCGAGGGGAAGATCCTCGACAAGACACAGCTCCTTATGCTGCTGATTACGGTTTTGTCGCTGCTCTCTTCGAGCCTCGGTGTCAGCAACCTCATCAGTGCGAACATCATGGAGCGCAGCCGTGAGCTCGGACTTCTCAAGGCACTCGGTGCGACGAATCTCGCGGTCGTGCTCTCCGTGCTTGCGGAGATCTTTATCGCGGGGATTATGGGCGGCATCCTCGGCTATGTCGTTGGGCTTGGTTTTGCCCAGCTCATCGGTGAGAACGTTTTTGGCTCGGGCATTGCGGTGAATCCGTACGTCATTCCGATTATTGCCGTACTCATGTCGCTCGTGCTCATTATCGGGAGTGTGCCCGCGATTCGTATGCTTCTGTCGCTGCAGCCGGCAGAGGTTCTCTATGGCAGGTGATGAATGATGAATCGATATAAAATGTTCTTTATCATGGTCGCCAATTCCCTGCTGCGTCGGCGCGCACGCATGGCAATCGCCCTGCTCGCTGTCGCCATCGGGGCGACGATCATATCGGGCATGATCACGGTTTACAAGGAAGTCCCCGAACAGATGGGGCGTGCGTTCCGCGCCTATGGTGCGAACCTCCTCATTCTGCCGGGTACGGATACGGGCACAATGCAGGAAAGCTCGATTGTCGCTGTGCGCAAGTCCCTCTCGGGCTATGAGATCGTCGGCATTACACCGTTCCTTTACGATACGCTTCTCATCAACCATCAGACGGTGATGGCGGGGGGGACGGATTTTACCGTCCTGCAGGAAGTCAGCCCGTATTGGCAGATTCGAGGCGATTGGCCGACAGCAGGGGAGAAGGAGATCCTGCTCGGTGCGGAGTTTGCGGCAAAGCTGCGTGTGAATCCCGGTGATACGATTACCGTTTCGGGCGGTGAGGGCACGGTTGTGAGTGATTACCGCGTGTCCGGCATTGTTCGCACGGGCGGAAACGAGGAGAACTTTGTCTTTGTCTCCCTGCCGGATATGCAGAGCATGAAGGAACGTCCCGGCGAGCTGAGTCTCGCGCAGGTCTCCGTTGTCGCGGGGCAGGATGAGTTGACGCGCGCAGAGGAGAAAATTCGCACAGATGTACCCGGCGTTCAGCCCCAGCTCGTCAAGCAGATTGCCCAGTCAGAGGGGACGGTGCTCGGGAAACTGCAGGCACTCGTGCTTATTGTCACCGTTGTTGTCCTTGTCCTGACGCTGATCTGTGTCTCGACCACGATGATGGCGATTGTGACGGAGCGTCGCCGCGAGATCGGTCTGAAGAAGGCACTCGGTGCGGATAACCGCCACATTGTTGCGGAGTTTTTCGGAGAAGGGTGTCTCCTCGGCTTTCTCGGCGGCGTGCTCGGCTCGGGCTTTGGCTATCTCTTTGCCCAGAGTGTCAGCGTCAACGTATTCGGGCGCGGCATCGAGTTCTCGGCGACCATTGTCGTCGTCGCGCTTGTCATGTCGATCTTTGTCACGGGGCTTGCATCACTCCTGCCCGTGCGCATTGCGACGAATGTAGATCCCGCGATTATCCTGCGCGGCGAATGAGGAGGAATAACGCATGAGTTTGCTTGAACTGCGGCACGTTTCCAAGGCGTACAATGAAAAGGTGCTCGCTCTGGACGATGTCAATCTGAAGGTTGAAAAAGGCGAATGGCTTGCGGTCATGGGCCCCTCCGGCTCGGGCAAGTCGACGCTCATGAACATCATCGGCTGTATGGACAGTGCGACAAGCGGCGAGGTCATCCTCGACGGTGAGGTGCTGACGGACGCGACACCCGAGGAGCTGACGCGCTATCGCCGCGACAAGATCGGCATCGTCTTTCAGCAGTTCCACATGATCCCGTACCTCACGGCGGTCGAGAACATCATGGTCGCGCAGTACTACCACAGCATGCCTGACCGTGACGAGGCGATGGCGGCACTCGAGCGCGTCGGACTTGCCGACCGTGCGAGCCATCTGCCGAGCCAGCTCTCGGGCGGTGAGCAGCAGCGTGTCTGCATCGCGCGTGCCCTCATCAACTACCCTGTCCTCATCCTTGCAGACGAGCCGACGGGCAACCTCGACGAGCAGAACCAAAAACTTGTCATGAAGATCTTCCATGAGCTGCACGATGAGGGGCACACGATCCTCACTGTTACGCACTCTGCCGAGGTCGGCGAGGAGGCGCAGCGCTGCGTCATCATCGAGCATGGTCATATGCGTGAAAGGACGGCGTAACGATGAAGAAAAGCGTATTGGGGCTTGCTGTACTTCTCTCGATCGGGGTTATGATCACAGGCTGCGGCGATGAGAAAAAGGAAGCACCGAAAAACGATGCGAAGCCTGCCGCACAGGCGGTGTCACTCGATATGACAGGGGTCAAGGACGGTACGTTTGCGGGGGATAGTTCCAAGCACGAACAGCTTGGTCACTCGCACGTTGAACTGACGATCGCAAACGGTGCGATCACGAAGGTAGTTCATACGGGCTTTGACAAGGACGGCAAGGTAAAGGACGAGAATTACGGCGCGGATAAGCCCGAAGGTGTGCGCAAGAAAGCGCAGAACGCCTACAAGGCAATCGGCTCGTACGCAAGCCAGCTGGAGAGCAAGAAGGATCTCGCGAAGGTCGATGCCATCGCGGGTGCAACCGTCAGCTACGACCAGTTTAACGAGGCGGTCGCAAAGGCTGTGGAAGCGGCGAAGAAGTAAATCGTATACAGATAAAATGGAAGTCGTCATACATCATGTATGGCGGCTTCTTTTTGTCTGTGGTACAATAGGGAACGTAGTTACAGTCAGGAGGCAATACTATGATAGACGATGCAAAATTATTGGAGACGGTCATTTCAGAATTTGAGGCACTGACGCACATTCCGCGTCCGTCGGGACATGAGAAAGCCGTCAGCGACTATCTGAAGAAGCGGTTCGAGGAGATCGGCTGCACGGTGACGCAGGACGAGGCGCTGAACATCATTGCGGAACTCCCCGCGACGAAGGGCTGCGAGACTGCGCCGCGCACGATCCTGCAGGGGCACATGGACATGGTCTGTGTCGCAAAGCCGGGTGTAACCTACGATCCGCTCAAAGATCCAATCAAGCTTGTCCGTACGGAGGAGTCTCTGACGGCAGACGGTACGAGCCTCGGCGGTGACGACGGCATCGGTGTTGCGGAAATTTTGACCGCGATGCAGTATACGGAGGAACACGGACCGCTGCGCGCCATCGTTACGGTCGATGAGGAACAGGGGATGTCGGGAGCGCGGCATCTCGCTGCGGATCATCTGAAGGAGGCGCGTTTCCTCATCAACTGCGACTCCGAGGACTATCATATCATGACCGTCGGCAGTGCAGGCAGCGTCAATCTCAACTTCTCACGTTCACTGTCGCGCAGAGAGTCGGAGCTACCGGCCTACCGCATCGCGGTCGAAGGTCTCCTTGGTGGGCACTCGGGTGAGCGCATCGGCGACGGGCGCGGCAACGCGATCCGTGCGCTTGCACTTGCACTGCAGGCGCTCGAGGAGCGCGGAAAAATCGAGATTGTCACCTTCATGGGCGGCACGGCGCGCAACGCGATTCCGCCGACGGCGGAGGCGATCATTCGCTCCGGGCTCAGTGAGCGCGAAATTGTGGACGTACTCGTGGCGGAAGAAAAGCGTTTTCACGCGCTTTACGGAACGGCAGATCCTGCAATGAAGTTTGCGTTTGCAACCGTGGAGAATGCAGGGCGTGTGATCGACGAAGCGGAGAAACGTGACCTCATTGATCTTCTCACGCTTCTGCGTACGGGCGTGCATGATATGTCGCATCTCCATGCGGACAAGGTGGAGACTTCGGCGAACCTCGGCGTTCTCGGCATGGATGAACATGAGGTACACGTCCAGTATTTCCCGCGCTCCTCTGTGAATGAGCGTCTGGATGAAATCATCATGATGGCGCGGACGATGGCGGCGCGGACGAACTTCATCCTCAACGTGGGGGCACAATCGCCCGCATGGCGCGAGCGCGAGAACAGCGTCCTCGCGAAGCTCATGAGTGAGGTCTATGCCGCGCAGAACCGCGGTGCACAGATGACGGTCGAGAGCATTCATGCGGGACTTGAGACAAGCTGGCACGCAGCGAAGAATCCGGAGCTGGACATGGTGTCCATCGGTGTGACGACGACGGGCATCCACACACCTGCCGAGCGTGTCGAGGTTGCCACGATTGTTCCGGAAGCGAAACTGCTGATGGGAACCCTGCGCCGTATTGCACAGGAGGAGGCATGAGTGTGGTACTGCAAAATTTCAACAGTAACATTCTCAATTAGTTTTTCATCTCTATAGAAAAAACATGTCATGTGTGCTATACTATTCTCATTGATTGTGATTATATATTGGAGAGTTAGCATATAACTAACGAACATGGAGGGGAATAGTATGGCAGATACCTATACGATGGAAGATCTAAAGAAGCGTCTGCAGGCAACGCAGCGCAAGATGACACCGCAGCGTCAAATCGTCCTGCAGGTGATCCTCGATCATCCGAGCGAGCATCTGAGCGCAGAGAAGATCTACGACATCCTGCGCGGCACGGAGTCGGAGATCGGGCTTGCGACGGTCTATCGCAGCCTCGAGATTCTCGTCTCGCTCGGCATCCTGCAGAAGATCGAATTCGGCAAGGAGTTCGACAAGCGCAACAAGGGCTCGTACTCCTACGAGCTGAACCCGATTGATCCGAACCAGCACTTCCATCATCATCTGATCTGTACGGAGTGCAAGGAGATCTCGGAGTTCGAGGAGGATATGCTTGATCATCTGGAAGAGGATATCTTCAAGAAGACGGGCTTCAAGGTCGAGAATCATCAGGCGAAGTTTTTTGGCATCTGCAAAAACTGTCAGGAGAAGCAGAAAAAGTCGTGAAGATTCGGTCTCTTACGATCAACAGCAGAGCCGAGGTCATAGTCAAAATTGTCCGCGAGGTATTGACGCTCTTCAAGGTGGAGATCGTCGGGCGGGCAGGGGAGGCGGATTACGCCCAGCTGTCGGTGGTGAACCGGCAGTCGGGCTGTGAGCCGCCTTCTGTCATGACCGAGGTTTTTCTTTTTGCGCGCGATGGTGCGTGCGAAAAATTTTATTTTGTTTCGGATGGCAAAGCGGACGAAGTCCCGCGTGCCGCCGTTCATCGCGCCATCAAGCGGAATGTTTACGCATTCTTCCGCACACGCTTCGCTGTGCCGCCTGCGCCGTGGGGCATCCTCCACGGGGTGCGTCCGACGAAGATTGTGCATCGTTGGCTGCGCAGCGGCATGAGTCCCGAGGAAATTGTTGCGCGTCTCGGCGAGGACTACGATTGCAGTGCGGACAAAGCGCGTCTTATTACGGATGTTGCCGTGCGTCAGCTGTCGTTTCTCGCGCAGGGGGATGCGCGGACTGTGAGCATCTACGTCGGCATTCCGTTCTGTCTCTCGCGCTGCCTCTACTGCTCCTTTCCATCGAATTTGCTTCCCTCGGAGAAGAAGCTGCGCACGTTTATGGAGGTGCTCGCGCGCGACCTCAATGCGGCGGCGGAGGATGTGCGCACACTTGGACTTACGGTGCAGAGCATTTACATCGGCGGAGGGACGCCGACCAGTCTTCCAAATGATTTTTTTGCCGAAATGCTCAAAATGGTATATAATGCGTTTTATGGATCGCATATCGCGGAGTTCACGGTGGAGGCCGGGCGTCCCGACAGCATGAGTGCGGAGAAGGTTGCGGCGATGAAGACGTATGCTGTAACGCGCGTGAGCGTCAATCCGCAGTCGATGCAGGCAGAGACGCTGCGGCGGATTGGGCGAAATCATTCGCCCGAGGACATTGTCCGCATGGTGCGCGAGATTCGCGCGGGGATGGATGCACAGATCAATATGGACGTGATTCTCGGACTCCCGGGCGAGACGGCGGAGGATGTCGGGCGAACGATGGCGCAGGTGACTGCACTCGCGCCTGACGATATCACCCTGCATGCTCTCGCGCTGAAACGCGGCTCGAATCTCCGGCTCAAGATGGAGAGCGAGCATGTCGAACTGCCGTCTGATGCGGAGACCAGGCGCATGAGTGAAGCTGCTGTACGCGCGGTGGAGGAGGCGGGCTATCGTCCGTACTATCTCTATCGACAGGGCTATATGAGCGGCGATCTCGAGAACGTCGGCTATGCCCGCGCAGGTTCTGAGAGCATCTACAACATTCAGATTATGGAGGAACACCAGACGATCATCGGCATCGGTGGTGCCGCCACGACGAAGGTGCTTGGGATTCGCACCGGCCGTATGCGCTCTGTATTCAACGCAAAAGACCTTGTGACCTATCTGCGCGACATTGATATCTACATTGAAAAACGCCGTGCGCTCCTGCGCGCGGAATACGAGGAGGAAACACCCTGATGCTGACGAATGCGCCACGGGGGACAAAGGATATACTGCCCGATGCGGTGGGGGCGTGGACATATGTGGAGAATGTCATCCGCGAGCACTGCGCCCGCTATGGCTATCATGAGATCCGCACGCCTGTCTTCGAGCACACGGAGCTCTTCCAGCGCGGCATCGGCGACGGCACGGATGTCGTGGACAAGGAGATGTATACCTTTACCGACCGTGGAGAGCGCAGTCTGACGCTGCGCCCGGAGAATACGGCATCCGCTGTGCGTGCCTACCTGCAGAACAAGCTCTATGCGGACGGAGGGCTGCAAAAGCTCTTCTACATCGGCTCGATGTTCCGCTATGACCGCCCGCAGGCGGGGCGTATGCGCGAGTTCCACCAGTTCGGTGTGGAGGCAATCGGTGGGGAGAGCCCTGCCGTGGATGCCGAGGCGATTCTCCTCGCGTACGACTTCCTCACGGCACTCGGGCTGCAGGGGCTGACGCTCAAGCTGAACTCGGTCGGCTGCCCGAACTGCCGCCCCGTCTATCGGGAGCGTCTGCAGGAGTATTTCAAGGAGTATCTGGCATCGCTCTGCGATGATTGTCAAAGCCGCTATACCGTGAGACCCATGCGGATTCTCGACTGCAAGGCGGATGCGGAGAAGCCGTTTATGACAGGTGCACCTGCGATTACGGACTGCCTCTGCGAGGAATGTTCCTCACATTTTGAGGCAGTGCAGAATCATCTGCGGGCGGCCGGCGTATCCTATGAACTCGATTCACGTCTCGTGCGCGGGCTTGACTACTACACGCGGACGGCGTTCGAGATCGCCTATCCGCCGCTCGGTGCACAGAGTGCCGTTGCGGGTGGTGGACGCTATGATGGTCTTGTCGAGGAGCTCGGCGGGAATCCGACCCCTGCGGTCGGGTTTGCGGCAGGGCTTGAGCGCGTTCTGCTCGCGCTCGAACAGCAGAATCTTCTGCCCGAGCGTCCCCCTGCGGCGGATGTGTTTCTCATCGCACTTGGGGAGGCGGCGGCAGCGGCTGCGTTTCCACTGCTGCACGAACTTCGGCAGGGCGGTGTGCGTGCGCTGATGGACTATGCGGGGCGCAGCATGAAGGCGCAGATGAAGCAGGCGAACAAGTCCGGCGCGCGCTATGCCGTCATTCTCGGCGAGGACGAGCTTGCGAGGCATGAGGCAGTCGTGCGAAACATGGCTGAGAGTACGCAGGAGACATATTCTCTTGACGATATGGTAAAACGATTGATTTCTGAGGTGAAGGGCTGAGATGGAAACGATGCAGGGACTTAAACGGACACATGACTGCGGCACGCTCCGCAAGGAACAGGTCGGCGGAGAGGTAACGCTGTGCGGCTGGGTGTCGCGCCGCCGTGACCATGGCGGGCTGATCTTTGTCGATATGCGCGACCGCTCGGGATTTGTACAGATCGTCTTTGACGAGGCGGCGATGGCAGCGGGGACGTTCCACGAGGCGGAGACGCTGCGCTCGGAGTTCGTCATCTGTGTGCGCGGTGCGGTGCGTGCCCGCAGTGCGGAGACGGTGAACCCGAACATGGAGACGGGTGAGATTGAGGTCGTTGTCAATGAACTGCGGATTCTGAACAAGGCGAAGACACCGCCGTTCTACATTCAGGACGGCATTGACGTGGATGAGATGATCCGTCTGCGCTATCGCTATCTCGATCTGCGCCGTCCCGAGATGCAGGCGAATATCATGCTGCGCCACCGCGTGACGAAAATCATGCGCGATTTCTTCGATCGGAACGGCTTCCTTGAGATCGAGACCCCGATGCTCTGCAAGAGCACGCCCGAGGGCGCGCGCGACTTCCTCGTGCCGAGCCGCCTCAATGCGGGCGAGTTCTACGCACTGCCGCAGTCGCCGCAGATCTTCAAGCAGCTGCTCATGGTTTCGGGCTTCGAGAAGTATTTCCAGATTGTACGCTGTTTCCGCGATGAGGATCTGCGTGCCGACCGTCAGCCCGAGTTCACGCAGCTCGATATTGAGATGTCCTTTATGGATCAGGACTCCATCCTCACGCTGATGGAGGAGATGGTCAAGGAGCTCTTCGACAAGAGCATGGGCATCAAGGTTGAAACACCGTTCCGCCGCATGGGCTGGGACGAGGCGATGGAGCGTTTCGGCTCGGACAAGCCCGATCTGCGCTTTGGCATGGAGCTGCAGGACATCACGGACTACGTCGGCGGCTCGGAGTTCAAGGTCTTCAACGCCGTCATGGAGGCGGGTGGACGCGTCAAGGTCATCAATGTCGAGGGCTATGCGAATATTCCGCGCCGTGAGCTCGATGAGCTCGTGCTGTATGTGCAGAACTACGGTGCGAAGGGGCTTGCGTGGATTCAGTACACGGAGGAGGGCGTAAAGTCGCCCTTCAAGAAGTTCTATTCGGATGAGACGTTCGAGACGATCAAGAACGCCGTCGGCGCAAAGACGGGCGATCTCCTGCTCGTTGTCGCCGACCAGCCCGCCGTCGTGGCACAGGCACTCGGCGAACTGCGCCTTGAGATGGGGCGCCGCCGCAATCTGATGAATCCCGACGAACTGTCCTTCCTCTGGGTCGTGAACTTCCCGATGTTTGAGTACAGTGCGGAGGAGAAGCGCTACAAGGCGATGCACCATCCGTTCACAGCACCGCGCGACGAGGATATTCCGCTGCTCATGACCGATCCCGGGCGTGTCAAGGCGAATGCCTACGACATGGTGCTGAACGGGGTCGAGATCGGCGGCGGCAGCCTGCGTATCTATCGCAGTGATCTGCAGGAGCAGGTCTTTGAGACGCTCGGTTTTGCACCGGAGGAGGCGCGCGAGCGTTTCGGCTTTATGATGAATGCATTCGAGTACGGCACGCCGCCGCATGGCGGACTTGCGTTCGGTCTGGATCGCCTCGTCATGATTATGGCGAAACGCCGCAGTATCCGCGATGTCATTCCGTTCCCGAAGACGCAAAGCGCGTCGGATGTCATGTGCGAAGCACCGTCGCCGGTCGACGAGAAGCAGCTGCGTGAGCTCTATATCCGTACGGCTGTGCCGAAGAAAAAGGCGGATAATGCCGCGCAGTAACGAGTAAAAATAGAGGGCGTCCGGAGAGAGACGCTCTCTTTTCACGATGTGGGAGGGGAATGCCCTTGAGCGAGCGTGTCAATATACTGGGCGTGCATGTCGATGCGGTCACGATGACGGAGGCGGTTGCCGCCGTGCGTTCCTATATGGACGAGCGTGCGGGTGTGATGATTGCCACGGCGAATGCGGAGATGATTATGCGTGCGACGCATGACCCTGAACTCTGCGACGTTCTCAATGCGGCGGCACTTGTTGTAGCGGACGGGGCGGGGACAGTCTGGGCGGCGCGCCACCTCGGGCATCGGATGCCGGAGCGCGTGGCGGGCTATGATCTCGCGCAGGAACTGCTGCGTGCGGCACCCTCAGAGGGACGGCGCGTTTACTTCTTCGGCTCTGCTCCCGGCGTTGCGGAGAAGGCAAAGGCAAAGGCGGAGAAGCTGTACCCCGGCATAGAGATTGTCGGTGTGCGCGATGGCTACTTCAAGCCGGAGGACAATGCGGCGATCATCGAGGAGATCAAGGCGGCGAAGCCTGACCTCCTGCTTGTCGCACTTGGCGTGCCGAAGCAGGAGAAGTGGATTGCCGCACATCTGGCGGAGCTTGGCGTGCCCGTTGCCATCGGTGTCGGCGGGACGCTCGACGTGATGGCGGGCGTGATGAAGCGCGCACCGCGCTGGATGCAGAAGGCAAAGCTCGAATGGCTCTTTCGCGGGATGCTGCAGCCGAAGCGTGCGGGGCGTCTGCTTGCCCTGCCGAAATTCGTGCTGAAGGTGCATTCCTCGCGAAAATAAAAGCCGTATCTGTGGACAAAGAATAGGCTTTCCATTATAATTGATGCAAGTGTAATCATTTGATAAGGAGGCGGATGCGCATGGTCATTGTAAGCGAGGGCTATAAGTTTATCGGCGCGGCGCTTATACTGGCTCTGATTCTTGGCATTTTTGCACATCCGTACGCGGCAGTTCCGTTTGTCGTGCTCGCGTGCTACTTTGCATATTTCTTCCGCAGTCCCGCGCGCGAAATCGTGCAGGATGTGAATCACATTCTTTCGCCGGCGGACGGCACGGTCACGGAGATTACGCCCGTAGGCATGGACGACTTCGTGGGCGAGCCGTGCAACAAGATCGTCATCTTTATGTCGGTGTTTAACGTGCACGTCAACCGCAGTCCCATCCATGGTGAGATCAAGCTGCAAAGATACTACTGCGGCCGCTTTCGCCCCGCTTACAAGGACGAGGTGGGCTTTGAGAACGAGCACCATCTGATCGGCATTGATCGGGGCGATCTGCGCATTACGGTGAAGCAGATTGCCGGCATCCTCGCGCGCCGTATCGTCTCGTGGGTGACGCTCGATGATCAGCTGCGGCAGGGGGACATCTACGGCATGATCCGCTTCGGCTCGTGCCTTGAGATCGTCATGCCCGAGCGCGCGGAGATTCTTGTGACAAAGGGCGAAAAGGTTCAGGGCGGCAAGACCGTTCTGGGGAGGCTCGAAAGCGAATGAATTACAGACGGTTTCTGCCGAATCTGTGCACGGCGATGAATCTTGTCTTCGGTATGTGCTCCATCCTCTCGACCATCGAGGGGCATCTCGACTGGGGCGCACTCTTCATCTTCTGCGCGCTCATCGCGGACGGTCTGGACGGGCGCATTGCGCGCGCGTTCGGCGTGTCCAGTGAGTTCGGCAAGGAGATGGACTCCCTCTGCGACCTTGGCTCGTTCGGCGTCGCCCCGGCAGTCCTCGCATGGACGCTTGCTCTGCACAACTACGGATTCGTGGGCATCGCAGTGACGATCTTCTTTGCCGTCTGCGGCATGTGGCGGCTCACGCGCTTCAACGTGAATGCGAGCGTTGTGCACGGCTACTTCATGGGGCTTGCAATCCCTGCGGGCGGAAATCTTGTCGCCATGTCGACGTGGCTCTTTCTCGAGCTCGGGATTGACCCAACCTCGTTCGGTCTCATCTATCCCGTCGCCGTCGCCGTGACGGCATATCTGATGGTGAGTCATGTTCACTATCCCGACTTCAAGGGGGGCGGGGAGAAAATCAATATGGTGTCCAAGCTCTTTGCTCTCGTTGTTTTCGTGGGGATTCTGTACGTCGGCAGCGCGGCAATCCTGCCCGCCGTCTTTGCAGGGATCTTTGCGACCTACGCGCTCTTCGGGATTGTCAATCATACGATTGCCGTTATGGCGCGTGCAAAGGAAGGCTGAGCCCGCATGACTGAGTTCATTCAAACTGTCTCGCCCTATCTTCCGGCGCACATCTTTGACATCGTTATGGTGCCGCTGCAGATCATCATTCTGCTTTTTACGCTGTATTTCTTCTGCATCGGTTTCTGCTGTCTCTGGCGGCGCAAGGAGAAGAAGATCCTCACGCCCGAGAAGACATTTGCCGTCGTGGTCGCCGCGCACAATGAGGCGGCGGTCATCGGGCAGCTGATCGAGAATCTGAACCGTCTCGACTATCCCGCAGAGCTTTACGATATCTATGTGATCGCGGACAACTGCACGGACGATACGGCGGAGATCGCGGAGCAGGCGGGCGCCATCGTTTGCGTACGCACGCATCCAACGAAGAAGAGCAAGGGCTTTGCGCTCGAGTGGATGTTCGAGCGGCTCTTCGAGATGGATAAGGAATACGATGCGATTGCCATCTTCGATGCGGACAACCTTGTGCACCCGAATTTCCTGAAGGAGATGAATCATCGTCTCCTGAAGGGGGACAAGGTCATCCAGGGCTATCTCGACGCGAAGAACCCCTATGATACATGGGTTGCGGGCACGTTCGCCATTGCATTCTGGGTCATCGACCACATCTCACATCTTGCAAAGACGAACATCGGGCTCTCTGCCTGTCTCGGCGGCACGGGCATGTGCATCACGACGGACGTGCTGAAGCGGCACGGCTGGCGCGCGACTTGCCTCACGGAGGACATGGAGTTCACGATGAAGCTGCTCGCCGAGGGGATCAAGACGACGTGGGCGCATGATGCCGTGGTCTACGATGAGAAGCCGCTCACGTTCAAGCAGGCGTGGAATCAGCGCCGCCGCTGGGCGCAGGGGCAATTCGATGTAGCACACCGCTTTATCCCGACGATGATCCGCGAGGGGTGGAAGCGGCGTGACATTCGCATCTGGGACGGCTGCATCTACCTGCTGCAGCCGCATTTCCTGATGATCTCGACGTTCTTCATCATCATCAGCTACGTGCAGCTCGCATTCCCGCCGTTTTACACGAGCATTTACAAGTTCCTGCCGTCTCAGCTCATGACCGCAATCATGATCGGTCAGTATGTTCTGCCTATGATTATCCTCATCAAGGTTCGCGCGAAGCTGAAGGCGTGGTTCTATCTATTGCTCTATCCCGTGTTCATCTATTCGTGGATTCCGATCATCTTCCTCGGATTCATCCACCGCAACGAACACGAGTGGAGTCATACGAAGCATACGCGCGCCATGAGCATGGATGAGGTCATGAGCGACGTGAAGTAAGAAGTAAAATAAAGGCTGCTGCATGAGTGCAGCAGCCTTTTCATAAACAAGAAGGAGAATAATATGTATACATTGCGCGTTGAGGGCGCATTCGAGGCGGCGCACCGCGTCGTGAACTACCCCGGCAAATGCGACCGTCTGCACGGGCACAACTGGGTGGTCGAAGCGACGTTTCAGGGCAGAGAGCTTGATGAGCTCGGAATGCTGATCGACTTCAAGATTGCAAAGAGGGCGCTTGCCGCAATTCTGGACGATTTCGACCACTACTATCTGAACGATTTCCCGCCGTTCAACGCGGGAGTCAATCCCACGGCGGAGAATCTTGCTCGCATCATCTTCGAGCGGCTTGCGGCGTGTGAGGAAGTCGCAGCATCTCCCGCAGAGCTGGCCGCACTGACCGTCTGGGAGTCGCCGAAGTCCTCTGTCACCTACACGAAGGACTGATATGCGCGAGAATATCATCGAAATTTTTTCCTCCATACAGGGGGAGGGGAAGTACGTCGGCTGCCGGCAGGTATTCGTGCGCCTAGAGGGTTGCAATCTCGACTGTACATATTGCGACACGGAGAATGAGATTGGACGGCATCCGCGCTGCATGGTGGAGATTCCTGTCGGCTCGCATGAACTCGTGCCTTATGAAAACCCTCTCTCTCCCGAGGAGGTCGCTGGGATCATCACACGTCTCGCGGACGGCGTGCCGCACCACTCACTCAGCATTACGGGCGGCGAACCGCTGCTCCATGTGCCGTTTATCAAAGAACTTGCCGTGCATACCGCCCTGCCGATCTTCCTCGAAACGAACGGTACATTGGACAGAGCGCTTGCAGACTGTATCGACTGCATTTCGTACATCAGCATGGATATCAAGCTGCCAGACGTGCTCTCTCGACCCGTTTGGGATGCGCACGCACGCTTTCTATCGGTCGCGCGCGCCGTCGATGTCTATGTGAAGGTCGTCGTTGCGGAAGAGACGCGCGCAGAGGATGTGGAGCGTGCGGCGCATCTCGTCGCCGACATCGCACCCGCGACACTCCTCATCCTCCAACCCGTCACGCCCTACGGCGGCTGTACTGCACCTACACCCGCACGACTCCTCGAGCTCCAATGCATCGCCCTCCGCCATCTGTCCGATGTCCGCATCATCCCGCAGACCCATCGGATGATGGATTTGCTGTGAAACATTGTCTCATTTGTCACGAAAAACTATTGACGAATATGGTAAACTAAACGGATAGTTAATTGTTTTTAGAAAGCGAATATACATGAAGATCATTGATGCCCACCTGCACTTTGGCAGAGGGGAGTATTTTGATACGGTGGCACGCGCAGCGGGGCACGAGAATACGGAGGAGGCTCTGCGCCGCGACTTTCGTGCGTCGAACATTGTCCACGGCATCGTGATGGGCAATCTGCCTGTGGAGGAGACGAGTCCGAACTATCCCGATATCTTTCATTACTGCGTTGGAATCGGGGGCGACGGTGTAACGGAGATCGCGGAGGGGCGCATCGAAAAACTTTTGCCCGCACTCGAACAGCACCTAAAAAGCGAGCAATGCGTCGGCATCAAGCTCTATCCGGGCTACAATTATTTCTATATCTACGACGATATGCTTGCACCCGTCTATGAGCTCGCCGCGCAGTATCAAAAGCCCGTTGCGGTGCACACGGGGCTGACGGCGACGGAGAAGGCGCTGCTCAAATACGCGCATCCGAATGTAATGGACGAAGCGGCGACAAAGTTTCGCGCAGTGAATTTCGTCATGTGTCATTTTGGCGAGCCCTATTTCACGGACGCAGTTGCCGTGATGGAGAAGAATGCGAATGTGAGCGCCGATCTCTCGGGGATGCTTGCGGGAAAAATTCAGGATTTTGCGCTATTCTGTGAGCGCAAGAAGTTCTACATCGAGCATCTGCGCGGCTGGCTCGCATATTTGAATGCCTATGACCGCCTGATGTTCGGAACGGACTGGCCGCTTGCAAATCTGGACGACTACATTGCGTTCACGAAGCTGCTCATACCCGAGGAGCATTGGGACGCGGTGTTCTATGATAATGCCGTGCGGATCTACAATCTGCACCTCTAATGTAAGATAAGGGAAAAACTATGGCGATACTGGATATCAAGAAGGCGGGCGATCCCGTTCTGAAACAAGTGGCAGCGCCGGTCGACCGCCTCACAAAGTGGCATCGCAAGCTGCTCGACGATATGGCGGAGACGATGTACTCCGCAGACGGCGTGGGACTTGCTGCGCCGCAGATTGGGAAGTCACTGCGCATCGTTGTGATCGACGTGCAGGATGAGAACGGGCTGCTCGAACTCATCAATCCTGTCATCACAATGCGCGAAGGTTCTGTGACAGATTCCGAGGGTTGCCTCTCCGTACCCGAGGTCTACGGTGATGTGGAGCGCGCGGAGCGCGTGACGGTGGAGTATACGGATCGGCGCAGCCGCAGGCGCAGCCTGACGGCGGAGGGGCTGCTTGCGCGCTGCATTCAGCACGAGTGCGACCATCTCGACGGCAGACTCTTCATCGATATTGCTGTAAGTCTGCGCAAGGAGGAGAAGAAGGGGTGACGAGAATGCGTGTCGTCTTTATGGGGACGCCGGACTTCGCCGTGCCGACACTTGCGGCGATTGCCGCGCGCAGCGATCTCGCCGAGGTCGTCGCCGTCGTTACGCAGCCCGACCGTCCGCGCGGGCGTGGAAAGAAGCTCAGCCCGTCGCCCGTCAAGGCGTGGGCGCTCGCGCATGATATTCCCGTCATGCAGCCCGTGCGTGCGCGCGATGCAGACTTTGTCGCGCAGCTGCGCGCGATCGCGCCCGACCTTGCCGTCGTCGTGGCGTTCGGTCAGATCCTCTCTCAGGAGGTGCTCGATGTGCCCGTACACGGCTGCATCAATGTCCACGCCTCCCTTCTGCCGAAGCTGCGCGGGGCGGCGCCGATTCAGCACGCTATCATGGCAGGTGAGCGCGTGACGGGCATCACGACGATGCAGATGGACGCGGGTCTCGATACGGGCGATATGCTCCTCTGCCGTGAGGTGCCCATCAATGCGGATACGACGTATGGCTCGCTTCATGATGCGCTGATGGAGACGGGGGCAAGTCTCCTCGTCGAGACGTTGGAGCAGCTCGCGGCAGGGACGCTTGTGCGCACGCCGCAGACGGGGGAATCCTCGTATGCGGCGCGCATCACGCGCGAGACAGCCGTCATCGACTGGTCGAAATCTGCGCGGGCTCTGGACGCCCTCGTGCGCGGGCTGAATCCGACGCCCTACGCGCAGACTGCGCTTGAGGGAGATACCTACAAGGTTGGGGCATTGCGTTCCACAGGGCGCGCGGCAAGCGCAGAGGTAGGCACGATCATCGCTGCCAATGCCAAGGCGGGACTCGTCGTTGCGGCGGGTGATGAGGACGTGGAAATCACGGAGATTCAAGCGCCCGGGAAGAAGATGATGGCGGCAAACGCCTTTTTGAATGGCTGTGCGCTGACCGTCGGCGCGAGGTTTTCATCATGAGAGCGCAGACATTGACGGTGAACGGCAAGACGGCGGGCGAGAAAAAGACCATCGCACTTCCGTCGCGTCCGAAAAAACGGCTTTTCATCGGGATGCTTTCGCTCGTGACCGTACTCGCGGCAATCCTGCTCTTTGGCATCTGGTACATCGGCGTGCCGGGACTTGAGCGGATTCAGCCGCTCCTGCCGTGGGTAATCGGGGGCGTGCTGACCCTCCTTGTCCTCCTGTCCTTCTTCGGGATTTTCAATATGGTGCTTGCCATCGCGGGGCTGCCGTATCTGCCGTGGATGAAGCGGCAGACGTACGAGCTCATCAACTTGCTCTTTCCTGCGGCGGTGCGCTTCGGCGCGGTATTTGGCGTCAAGCGGCGCAGGCTCGAGGGGTCGTTCATCGCGGTCAGCAATCTGCTCTTTCACCGCATGCACATCCGCGTGCCTGCGAACCGTCTGCTCGTCGTGACGCCGCACTGTCTGCAGCTCGCAAGCTGTCCGCACAAGGTGACGCGTGACCCGAACAACTGCAAGCGCTGCGGCGGCTGCAATATCGGCGACCTCGTGGCACTCGCGGACGAGATGGGCTTTCACTTCTTCGTGGCGACGGGCGGCACGCTCGCGCGTCAGATTATCTACAATATGCGCCCGAAGGCGGTGCTTGCAATCGCGTGCGAGCGCGATCTGATGAGCGGCATACAAGATGTATTTCCCCTGCCGGCGGTCGGCGTGCTGAACATCCGCCCGAACGGTCCGTGCTACAACACGAGTGTGGACATGGCTGAGGTGCGCCGTCAGCTTGAGGAGATCATCGAACCTGTGGAGAAGGTCACAGAGAAAGGCGCATAATGCAGAGGTATCGTGAGGACAAAATCGACCGTGTGCGCGAGCTGGCGATGCTGGTGCTGCAAAGGGTGCATACGGAGGGCGCATATGCCAATGTTGCGCTTGCACAGACGCTGCGCGATACAGTGCTCGCGGAGCGCGACCGCCGTTTTCTGACGGAGCTTGTCTACGGAGTCACAAAGGCGGGGGAATCGCTCGACTATATGATCGGGCAGTACGTCGCCGACATCCGCAAGGCTCAGCCCGCCATCCGCGAACTCCTGCGGCTTGGCTTCTATCAGATCTTCGTCATGGATCGCGTGCCGCCGTCTGCCGCGTGCAATACTGCGGTGGAACTGGCGAAAAAACATGGGCGCAGGGGTGCGGATTCGTTCGTCAACGGTGTTCTGCGCGCGGCACTGCGCGCGCCCGAGCGTGCGGCTCTGCCGACGGGACGGGATGCGCGCGCACTTGCGCTCAGGTCTTGGCATCCTGCGTGGATGGTCGAGCGTTGGATGCGCGCCTACGGCTACGAACGTACGGAGGCGCTCTGCCTCTGCAATAATACGAGCGCGCCGCTCTCCGTGCGCGTAAATACGCTGCGCATTGACCGTCTCGCCCTGATGGAGCAGTTTGCAGCGGCGGGAGCGAAGGCACGCGCCTCTCGGTGGGTGCCGGACGGTATTGTCCTGCATGCTCATGGGGCGCTCGATGATCTGCCGCCGCTGCGCGCGGGACTCGCACAGGTGCAGGATGAGAGCTCGATGCTTGTCGCACATGTACTCGGGGCAGAGCCGGGCATGACGGTGATCGACTCCTGTGCCGCCCCTGGGGGCAAAACGACGCATATCGCTCAGCGCATGGAGAATCGCGGGCGCATTCTGGCGTTTGACATCTACGAGGAGAAGATTCGACGCATTGAGCAGAACGCACGGCGGCTCGGCATCTCCATCATCGAGGCGCAGATGCGAGACGCGCGCGAAATCGGTGCAGCATACGAGGGGATAGCGGATCGCGTGCTCGTCGACGCGCCCTGTTCGGGGCTCGGTGTGCTCAGGCGAAAGCCCGATGCACGCTGGAAGAAGAGCGCGCCGGACAGAAAGACCCTGCCGCCCATCCAGCGTGCCATTCTTGCAAGTGCGGCACGGGCGGTGAAGGCGGGCGGCGTTCTGGTCTACAGCACGTGTACGATGGAGGAATGCGAGAATGCCGCCGTTGTGCAGGACTTCCTGCGCGCGCATCCCCATTTTACTCTCGAGCAGACGGGCGCATTCCTGCCTGAGCAAAAGATTGCGGAGCCGATGGTTCAGATCATGCCGGAGACGGATGGAGCGGACGGCTTCTTTATCGCGCGTATGAGGCGGGTATGAACAATATCTTTGGTCTGACAAAAGAGGCGCTTGCCGATGCGCTCAAAGAATATGATATTCCCCGCTTCCGCGCGGATCAGATCGTCCGATGGATGTATCAGCGCGGTGCGGCTTCTTTTGATGCGATGGACAATCTGTCGAAGGCGCTGCGTACGCAGCTTGCGGAGCATTTCTCTATCGAGCGTCCGAAGGTCATCTCGCGGCTGCATTCTGCAGACGGTGCGACGATCAAGCTGCTCTATGAATTCACGGACGGGCAGACGGCGGAGACGGTGCTGATGCGCCACTCCTACGGCAACAGTGTCTGCGTCTCCACGCAGGCGGGCTGCCGCATGGGCTGCGCGTTCTGCGCGTCCACGCTGCACGGCTTGCAGCGCAATCTGACGGCAGGGGAGATTGCGGCGCAGGTGATCGGCATGGCGGATTTCCTGCGACAGGAGGGGGCGCGCGTCGATACGATCGTCGTCATGGGCTCGGGCGAGCCGCTCGAAAACTATGACAATGTGACTGCAGCGCTGCGCCTCTTGCATGAGGACTACTGCATCGGTCTCGGATATCGCGGCGTGACGCTCTCGACCTCGGGCATTGTACCTGGCATTGAGCGGCTGGCGGAGGAGGGCATTCCAATCTCGCTGTCCATCTCCTTGCACGCGGCGACGGATGCGCTGCGCTCTGAAATCATGCCCGTCAACCGCATGTACCCGCTCGCGGACGTGCTGCGTGCGGCGCGTGCCTACGCGGAGCGGACGAAGCGGCGCGTCACCTACGAGTACATCCTCATCCGCGATCTGAACGACACTGTGCGCGAAGCGGAGCAGCTGGCAAAGCTGCTCAGGGGGCAGCTCGCGAGCGTCAACCTCATCCCCATCAACCCCGTCGCCGAGCGGAATCTCTTCCGCCCGGACAAGGCTGCCATCCGCCGTTTTCAAAAGACGCTCGAGGATCGGCGCATTGCCGTGACCCTGCGGCGCGAGATGGGAACTGATATTCAGGCGGCGTGCGGACAGCTGCGCAACCGCCTGATGGAAGCGGGACTATAAATTTCCATATTTTTGTGGTATGATATAACAGTTAAGCAGTTTATTCTGTATTTATTTCGTTGCCAAAGGAGAGTATTGCACGATGATTGATCGCGTGGAATCCTTTCTGGGAGATCATATCGAAGGTTTTTTCAATCGCAAGTTCAGCAGTCACCTCGAGCCTGTCGAGCTCATCAAGGGGCTCGAAAAGGAAGCGAAGAAGCAGGGCGCGGGCGGACGTCTCGCCAACGCTTATGTCATTTCGCTCGGGACGGAGGACTATCAGCGCCTCTGCTCACATCGCGTGGCGGATGAGCTTGCCGTGGCGCTCAAGAAATACATCATCCGTGCGGATCTTGTGATGGACGGGAAACTCAGCATCTGCTTCGCACTTGATGAGGCTCTGCGCGCAGGTTCCTATCATCTCACGGCGCGCATCCAGCAGGATTGCGTCCCAGTGCAGGAGGCATCCGTCTCCCACGATACGATGGCACAGACCATCGTGCTCGAGCGCCCCTCCATCATAGAGGCGCGCTGTCTGAACCTCCCGCCCGAACACGAGATTGCGACGCTTACGGTGCTTGGCGGCGCAGATGAGGGCATATCTGTGCGTCTGGGAGAGCGCAAAATCTATATGGGACGTATGCCGCGCAATGAGTTCATCCTGACGGACTCGAATGTCTCGCGCGTACATGCATGGGTTGCATATGAGCAGCATCGTCATGTGCTCTATGACGCAGAGAGCCGCAACGGCACATTCGTCAATGGTACACGCATACAGATGCAGCGGCTGCGCGACGGCGATGAGATCCGCCTCGGCACGACGGCGCTGCGCTACGGTGTGCTCTGATGCCGGCGCTTGCGCTTAAGGCGCTGCGCGTCCTGCTCGAATACGGCGCGCTCCTTTGGCTTGCGTACGCCGTTCTGCGTCTCGGGCGCGCGATGTTTCTGACGCTGCGCAGAGATATCAAAGAAGCGGCGCATCTGCCCGAGGCGCAGCAGGGGGCGGCGTCCTTCCTCGTCATCGCAGGCGAGGGACTCATGGGGCAGCGCTTTCCCGTGGGGCATGAGCTCACAATCGGGCGCAGCCCGGACAACGATATTGTACTTGCGGATAATTTTGTATCCCATCATCATGTATGTGTCTATCAGAGAGAGAATGCGTATATCGCAGAGGATTTGGGCAGCCGCAATCACACCTATCTGAACGATGGGCTGCTGACGGGGCGGGCGTATCTGCGCGCGGGCGATGTCCTTCGCATCGGCGCCGTTGCCCTGCGTTTTGAGAGGTAAGCACATGATAGAGGTTTCGAGTGCGTCGGACATCGGACGCGTGCGGACATCGAATGAGGACAGCTACGGCGTATTTGCTCCTGCGGTCTATGTTGTTGCCGACGGGCTGGGCGGTCATGCGGCGGGCGAGGTCGCGAGCCGCATGGTGGTCGCCGCCGTCCACGATATGGCAAACGAGGGGGCGGCGATGGATACGGCGACGTTGAAAAGCGCCGTCCTGCGCGCCAATCAGCAGGTGCTGGATGCCTCGGCGGAGAATTCCTCCTACGAGGGGATGGGGTCGACGGCGACCGTCCTCCATGTGGATGAAGCTGCGGGGATGGCGTACTACGCGCACGTCGGGGACAGCCGTCTCTATCTCCTGCGGCGCGACGTATTCCGTCAGGTCTCGCGCGACCACTCCTATGTGGAGGAACTCGTCGCGCGCGGTGAACTCAGCGAGGCGGAGGCGCAGCACCATCCGCGCAAGAATGTTCTCCTGCGTGCCGTCGGCATCGAGGAGCGGCTGCACGTGGACGGGGATTCCTTCCCGCTTGAGGCGGGCGACCGTCTGCTCCTCGCGACGGACGGTCTGACAAATATGGTAGACGATGACGTGCTTGCCGCCCTGCTCGGCGGAGATTTTGCAAATGTGGCGGAGCGCATGGTGGAGCAGGCGCTCGCAGGGGGCGGCAGCGACAATATCACGGCGATTGCCCTTGCCTACGAAATGCCATGACAGCGGGTCTGAAATTCGCGCCTGTGGGGCTGCTCCTCTGCGCGCTCGGCGTTCTGTTTCTGAAACAGGGGGCAGGGCAGGCGGGCTGGGTATTTGACTGGCACACGCAGCTCGCATATCTGCCGTGGCTCGCACTCCTCATTTGCGCGGGCGCAGCAAGCTATGTACTTGCGGCGCAGCGCAGATTGGACAGCGTTCCTCTTTCGCTCGCCTATCTGCTTCTCGCCGTCGGCCTTGCGGAGATTGCACGGCTGAAGCCCGAACTGTTCACGGCACAGCTTCGATGGGCGTGCGTCGGCATCGCCTTCTGGGCGCTGACGGTTGTTCTGTGGGAGCGTCTGAGGAATTTCCTCGCCTATCCCTATGTATTGGGGATTGCGACGACGATCATCCTGCTCCTCCCGCTACTGTTCGGCGTGAGCATCGGCGGCAATACGAATTGGCTCGCGTTTGGCGGCTTTTCCGTGCAGCCCTCGGAGTTCGGCAAGATCCTGCTCATCTTCTTTCTTGCGGCGTATCTCGCCGACCATCGCGCAGTGCTGACCCTGCCCGCGCGGCGCTTCCTTTTTCTTCATCTGCCGCCCGTGCGGTTCATCGCGCCGCTCGTCGTACTCTGGGGGCTTGCCGTCCTCATGTTCGTCATCGCGCGTGATCTCGGCGCAGCACTGCTCTTCTTCGGGATGGCGGTGCTTATGACCTATATGGGGACGGGGCGTAAGTCCTACGTGTTCCTCGCGGGGCTGTTCATCCTCGTGGCGGCGGCACTCAGCTACGCGCTCTTCGGGCACGTCCGCGTGCGCTTCGATATATGGCTGCATCCGTGGGCGGATCCGAACGGTATGTCCTATCAGGTCGTGCAGTCGCTCTTTGCCATCGGTACGGGCGGCATCTGGGGGACGGGCTTTGCAGAGGGGCATCCACTGCTCATCCCCGAGGTGCACACGGACTTTATCTTTGCGGCGATTGCCGAGGAGTTCGGGCTGATCGGCGCCGTCTTCGTTCTCATGTGCTACGCTCTTCTCTTCTGGCGGGGCAGCCGCATCGCGATGGGTGTGCCGCGTGCAGAGGAGTCGCTGCTCGCGGCGGGCTGTGCCGCAAGTCTCCTGCTGCAGGCGTTCATCATCACGGCAGGTGTGACGAAACTCCTGCCGCTCACGGGCATCACGCTGCCGTTTGTCAGCTACGGCGGCAGCTCAATGTCGGCGAGCTTCATTCTTGTCGGCATATTGACGGCGCTCTCGGGCGAGAGGAGGGGGGCAGCGGATGGCTGATCGGAAACTCCGAAAGCATATCGCAGTCGCGGCGGCATTCCTGCTCGCCCTGCTCGGTGTTCAGATTCTCTATCTCGCAAAGCTGAGTGTTTGGGATGGGGATATGCTCGCCGCCCATCCGCTCAACACGCGCTCGGCGCTGATGGAGCAGGATATTCGGCGCGGCCGCATCGTGGATCGAGCGGGGCACGTCCTCGCAGAGAGCGCGGCGGATGGTACGCGCTCCTATCCATACGGGCGTATACTCGCACCTGTGACGGGCTATCAGACGGAGCGCTACGGCGCGACGGGCGTGGAGCAGCTGGAGGGACAGGCACTCAGCGGTGTGACCTTGGATGTCGCGCATATGGGACCCCTGCGCACGCTGCTGCGCGCGGATGCGGGCTATGATGTCCGTCTGACCGTCGATGCCGCGCTCTCGGAGATGATATGGAACGCCCTTGATGGGAGGCGTGGTGCGGTCGTCGTTATGGATGCACAGACGGGCGCAGTCCGCGCGATGGTGAGTTCGCCGTCCTTCGATCCTGCCTCTGTCGCGGCGCAGTGGGATGAACTCTCGGCGCGCGCGGACAGCCCCCTGCTGAACCGTGCGGCGCAGGGGCTCTATCCGCCCGGATCGACGTTTAAGACGCTCATTGCCGACGCAGCGCTGACGGCAGGGGGGACGAATCCAGATGAGGTG
>NZ_ALKG01000145.1 GCF_000286455.1 Selenomonas sp. FOBRC6 | reverse complement strand
TGACGGTGAGCCGCTCGGCGGCAAGACTCGCGCCGAGGATGACTTCGCCGATGAGGACGAGGACTTTCTCAGCTAAATAAGAGTTGACCGACACGGGCAGCGGGGATTCTTCCTCGCTGCCTTTGTCACGGAAGGAGAACATACATGAAGTCCATTTCTATCGATCTTGAAACTCGGAGCAGTGTGGATATTGGGAAAAGCGGCGTATATCGTTACACCGTGGCAGAGGATTTCGCGATCCTGCTCTTTGGATATTCCGTGGACGGAGGCGCGGTGCAGGTCATTGACCTCGTGCGTGGTGAGCGGATTCCGCAGGAAATTCTGGATGCGCTGACGGATGATAGCGTCATCAAGTGGGCATTCAACGCCAACTTTGAGCGTGTGTGCTTGTCGCGATACTTGTCGGACTTTGGGATGCTTCACACTACCGAGCGCGCTTGTTTCCTCAGTCCCCACAGCTGGCGATGCACGATGGTCTGGTCTGCCTACATGGGACTTCCGCTCTCACTTGCCGCCGTCGGACGGGTGTTGGGATTGGAAGAGCAGAAAATGAACGAGGGCAAGGCACTCATCCGCTATTTTTCAACGCCTCCGTTCCACGAACCCACGGGAGCGAAGTGGGAACTCTTCAAGTCTTACAATCGCCGTGATGTCGAAGTGGAGATGGCGATTCAGCAGCGTCTCTTCAAATATCCTGTTCCGCAGTCGGTGTGGGAGGAGTATGTATTAGACCAAGAAATCAATGACCGTGGGATACGTCTGGATATGCCGTTCGTGGAGAATGCTGTCCAGATTGACGCGCTCACCAAGGAAAAACTGACGGGTAGGCTGAAAGCTCTGACCGGGCTTGAGAATCCGAACAGTGTGCTGCAGATGAAGGCATGGCTCAAGGAGCAGGGAGTTGCAGCCGAGTCGCTTGACAAGAAGTCTGTGATGGCTTTGCTCACAACTGTCCAGTCTCCTATCTCCGATGTATTGATGCTTCGGCAGCAGCTTGCAAAGTCTTCGGTGAAGAAATATCAGGCGATGCAGAATACCGTTTGTTCGGATGGACGTGCGCGGGGAATGTTCCAGTTCTATGGCGCGAACCGTACCGGGCGTTGGTGTCTTACTGGTGACCACGAGGTATTAACAAAAGAGGGATGGATACGCTTAGACAAGTGGAATGGCAGTCATATTGCGGTTTGGAACGCAAATAATGAGATGGTTTCATTCCAGTCGGCAAAGGCTCTATGTTTCGAATACAGTGGGAAAATGTATACATATCGTGATACCCGTATCGACCAATGTAGCACTCCGGATCACAAAATGCGTGTGCAGCGTCGCTATGGCTCTGCGTGGGAAGATATGACGGTTGAGGAAATGTCAAAGTGCCGTCCTGCCATTCCCTTCTATGGTTATCGCTATCATCGTGGTTGCGCAAATCCAACTTGGCTTCGTGTTTTGATTATGACGCAAGCAGATGGATTCTATACATCCGATGGAAGCGTCAGATTCAACTTCAAGAAAGAGCGAAAAATTGCTCGTTGCAAAATGCTGCTCCGCAGGGCTGAAATTATGTTTGCCGTACATACATATAAGGATGTCACGAATATCACCATCCCGGCAAGGAATGTTCCCCTTTGGCTGCGTCAGTTCAGAACGAAGACTTTCGGATTCTGGCTTCTTGATGAGAATCCCGACATATTTTTTGACGAATTGCCTCACTGGGATGGTTACTGCCCAGCACCGAACAGCATTCAATACAGTACTTGCAATAAGCAGAATGCTGATATTGTTCAAGCTTTGGCACATATGAGCGGCAGGGCTGCAGTTATAAAACTTAAACACCGTAATCTTGAAAAGCACCCCAACTGGAATCAGGCATATGTAGTAGATATTTGGCTAACGCCTAAGAATTGCCACGAAATAAGGATCAAGCCCGAAGTATCTGATTTCAGTGGATCGGTGTATTGTGCCGAAACACCAACAGGATATTTTCTCGTGAGGAGAAATGGAAAAGTTTGGATTACAGGAAACAGTGGACGCCACATTCAATTACAAAATCTTCCTCAGAATCATCTCACCGACCTCGAATGCGCCCGTGACCTTGTGCGGCAGGGAAATTATGATGCACTGGAACTCCTCTACGACTCCGTTCCCGATGTCCTGTCACAGCTGATTCGTACTGCCTTTATCCCGAAGGAGGGCAGAAAATTCATCGTCGCCGACTTTTCAGCCATCGAAGCACGGGTACTGTCATGGCTTGCCAAGGAGCGATGGCGCGTGGATGTATTCGCTGATGACGGCGACATCTACTGTGCCACAGCGGGCAGGATGTTCCACTGCAACGTGGTCAAGCATGGAGAGAATGGGCATCTCAGGCAGAA
>NZ_ALKG01000144.1 GCF_000286455.1 Selenomonas sp. FOBRC6 | reverse complement strand
GTACGGTCTTTGGTCCGCATCCGCGCAAGTACGGCTTTACGATGCCGCGCAAGCAGCGTCGTCTTGCCCTCAAGTGTGCGCTTTCGGACAAGGTTCGTACGGGCGATTTCATCGTCCTCGACCAGCTCGACTTCGAGGCACCGAAGACGAAGGCAGCGGTGAAGCTCCTGAGCGATTTCGGTGTGAATGCAAAGAGCCTCTTCATCACGGCGGACGAAGCCGTCAACGTGGAGCGCTCCACCAGCAATATTCCGGGTGTAAAAGCCATCTCGGCACGTGGAATCAATGTCTATGACATTCTCCATCACGACAAGCTCTTCATTACGAAGGATGCCATCACCCGTATCGAGGAGGTATTCGCATAATGGACGCACGTGATATTCTCGTACGCCCGCTCATCACGGAGCGGACGACGCAGCTCATGGCTGAAGGCAAATACGTCTTCGTTGTCGCAAAGGCTGCAAACAAGATCGAGATCGCAAAGGCGGTCTCGGAGATCTTCAAGGTGAAGGTCGCAAAGGTCAACACGGTCAACGTCATCGGCAAGACAAAGCGCATGGGTCGCACGCAGGGCAAGCGCCCGGACTACAAGAAGGCCATCGTGAAACTCGCGCCGGGCGAGACCATCGAGTTCTTTGAAGGCTGAGACGAAAGGGAGGTACGAACGTGGCAGTAAAGAGTTTTAAGCCGTATTCTGCCGGCAGACGCTTCATGACGGTCTCTTCCTTCGATGAGATCACAACGGACAAGCCGGAGAAGTCCCTCACCGTTCGCCTGACGAAGACGGGTGGACGCAACCAGCAGGGCAAACTGACCGTACGTCATCGCGGCGGCGGTCACAAGCGGCTCTATCGCATCATCGACTTCAAGCGTACGAAGGACGGCATCCCCGCCCGCGTCGCAACGATTGAATACGATCCGAACCGCAGCGCACGCATTGCGCTCCTGAACTATGCAGATGGCGAGAAGCGCTACATCCTCGCACCGAACGGCCTGAAGGTCGGCGATGTCGTGGAGTCGGGTGCCGAGGCTGACATCAAGCCGGGCAACGCGCTTCCACTGAAGAATATCCCGCTCGGTACGGTCATCCATGCCGTCGAGCTGAAGATCGGCAAGGGCGCACAGCTCGTCCGCAGCGCGGGCACGTCCGCACAGCTCATGGCAAAGGAAGGCGACTATGCACTCCTGCGCATGCCGTCGGGCGAGATTCGCCGCGTGCACATCAACTGCCGTGCGACGATCGGTCAGGTCGGCAACCTCGAGCATGAGAACATCACCATCGGCAAGGCAGGCCGCAGCCGCTGGCTCGGACGCCGTCCGGAGACGCGCGGTATCGCGATGAACCCGAACGACCATCCGCACGGCGGTGGTGAGGGTCGTTCGCCTGTTGGACGCAAGAGCCCGATGACGAAGTGGGGCAAGATTGCGATGGGCAAGAAGACGCGCCGCAAGAAGAAGGCGTCGAATCGTCTCATTGTGCATCGTAGGAAGTAATAAGTCACTCATGAGGACAACCCCTGCTTTTGGGGTATTCCTCTGAATTGCTGATTTAACACCGCAACTTGCAGATAGAACCATCGCCGAACCGCACAGTGTTCGGCGAAAGGAGGAAAAACTTTGTCAAGATCGATTAAGAAAGGGCCTTTCGTCGCAGAGAGCCTGATGAAGAAGATCGATGCGCTCAACGAGAAGAACGAGAAGAAGGTTGTGCGCACATGGTCGCGCAGCTCGACGATCTTCCCGGATTTCGTAGGGCACACGATTGCCGTCCATGACGGACGCAAGCACGTCCCCGTGTACGTCACGGAGGATATGGTCGGACATAAGCTCGGCGAATTTGCGCCGACACGTACATTCAAGGGTCACGCGGGCGAAGAGCGCAAGACCTCGCTGCGCTGATAGAGAGGAGGACGATTCGTGGCACAGGAAGTAAAGGCTACTGCCAAATACATCCGTATCGCACCGCGCAAGGTTCGCATTGTGATGAACCTCGTGCGCGGCAAGAGCGTTGCTGACGCTCTCGCAATCCTGAAGTTCACGCCGAAGGTCGGCGCGGACGCCGTGGAGAAGGTGCTCCGCTCTGCCATTGCAAACGCGGAGAACAACTTCGACATGGATGCAGACCGTCTGTTCATTTCCTCAGCTTTCGTTGACCAGGGGCCGACCTTGAAGCGCATTCATCCGCGTTCGCGCGGACAGGCGTTCAAGATTTTGAAGCACACGTCCCACATCACGGTTGCCGTAAACGAAAAGTAATAGGGAGGGAAACAGTTTGGGTCAGAAAGTAAATCCCCATGGCATTCGCCTTGGCATCGTCAAGGATTGGGATGCCCGCTGGTATGCAGACAAGGATTTCGCGCAGAATCTGCATGAAGACATCAAGATTCGCGATTACCTCAAGAAGAGCCTCCAGACCGCAGGTGTTCCCCGCGTGGAGACGGAGCGCAGCAAGAACCGCCTGAAGCTCACGATCCATACGGCAAAGCCGGGCATGGTCATCGGACGCGGGGGTTCCGGCATCGAGCAGATCAAGGAAGGTCTCAAGAACCTGACGGACAAGCGCGTTGACATCAATATCGCAGAGATCAAGCAGCCGGATCTCGATGCGACGCTCGTCGCCGAGAACATTGCGGCACAGCTTGAGCGCCGTATTGCGTTCCGCCGCGCGATGAAGCAGGCGGTCGGCCGTACGATGCGTCTCGGCGCGAAGGGCATCAAGATCGCAGTCAGCGGCCGTCTCGGCGGTGCGGAAATCGCACGCCGTGAGTCCTATCGCGAGGGCAGCATTCCCCTGCACACACTGCGTGCAGACATTGACTACGGCACGGCCGAGGCACATACGACGTACGGCCGCATCGGCATCAAGGTCTGGATCTTCAAGGGTGAGGTTCTCCCCGACAAGAAGCAGGCGCCGAAGAACGGTAAGGAAAGGAGCGAGGCGTAATGTTACTCCCAAAGCGTGTAAAGTACCGCAAGCAGTTCCGCGGACGCATGAAGGGTAAGGCACAGCGCGGCAACACAGTCAGCCACGGCCAGTACGGTCTCGTCGCTCTGGAGCCGGCATGGATCACGAACCGCCAGATCGAGGCTGCACGTATCGCGATGACGCGTTACATCAAACGCGGCGGTAAGGTCTGGATCAAGATTTTCCCGGACAAGCCAGTCACGGCGAAGCCGGCAGAGACCCGCATGGGTTCCGGCAAGGGTTCGCCCGAGTACTGGGTAGCTGTTGTAAAGCCGGGTCGCGTCCTCTTCGAGATGGACGGCGTGGCACGCGACGTTGCGGCAGAGGCGATGCGTCTCGCGGGACACAAGCTCCCGATCAAGACGAAGTTCGTCGTACGTGAAGAAGTAGAGGGCGGTGAAGTGAATGAAGGTTGATGAGATCCGCGGCCTGAGTGCCGACGAGCTCACGGAAAAACTCGCGTCGCTCAAGGAAGAGCTCTTTGGCCTCCGTTTTCAGCACGCCACCGGACAGCTCGATAACCCGATGCGTATCAAGGACGTAAAGAAGACGATTGCCCGCATCAAGACCATTCAGCGCGAGCAGGCAAACGCCTAAGACAAGTTACGGACATTCGTACAGATACGCAGAAGGAAGGAGGCTCACATAGATGAGCGATAGAAACGTACGCAAAGTGAGAATCGGCAAGGTCGTGTCCGACAAGATGGACAAGACCGTTGTCGTTGCTGTCGAGGAGCTCGAGCAGCACAAGATGTATAAGAAGCCGGTTAAGAAGACGGTGAAGTTCCACGCGCATGACGAGAAGAATGACGCACATGTCGGCGACCGTGTATCCATCATGGAGACGCGTCCGCTCTCGAAGACGAAGCGCTGGCGCGTGGTCGAAGTCGTCGAGCGCGCGAAGTAAGGAGGAACAGAATCAATGATACAGCAGGAAACAATCCTGAATGTCGGCGATAACACAGGAGCGAAGGAAATCCTCTGCATTCGCGTACTGGGCGGCTCGTACCGCAAGTATGCCAACATCGGCGATGTTATCGTCGCCTCCGTCAAGGCGGCAGCGCCGGGCGGCACGGTGAAGAAGGGCGACGTCGTCAAGGCGGTTGTCGTCCGCAGCGTCAAGGGACTGCGCCGTCCGGACGGTTCCTACATCCGCTTCGACGAGAATGCGGCCGTCATCATCAAGGATGACCACACGCCGCGTGGAACGCGTATTTTCGGACCTGTCGCACGCGAGCTGCGCGAGAAGGATTTCATGAAGATCGTCTCGCTCGCGCCCGAAGTTCTTTAAGGAGGAGGTGTTATTTTGTCGCTGGCAAAACTGAACGTCAAGAAGGGCGATACAGTCGTCGTTCTTTCCGGTAAGGATAAGGGTAAGCAGGGCAAGGTCATCGAGGCTCAGCCGAAGAAGGGCAAGGTCATCGTTGAGGGCGTGAACAAGGTGAAGCGTCACACGAAGCCGAGCCAGAGCGCACCGCAGGGCGGTATCATCACGAAGGAGGCACCGCTGTTCGCATCGAAGGTGCAGCTCGTCTGTCCCGCGTGCGGCAAGGCAACGCGCGTTGCGCACCGCATCATCGGTGAGCGCAAGGTGCGCGCCTGCAAGAAGTGCGGCGAGCCCATCGAGCAGTAATCTTTAGCGGAAAGGAGGAATACGCAAAGTGGAAAGACTCAAGGAAAAGTATCAGAAGGAAGTTGCACCGGCTCTGACGGAGAAGTTCGGCTATAAGAACGTCATGCAGCTCCCGAAGGTGGAGAAGGTCATCATCAACATGGGCGTCGGCGAGGCTGTCGGCAACCCGAAGGCACTTGATGCCGCTGTGACGGATCTCACCGCCATCGCAGGTCAGAAGCCCCAGCTCACGCGTGCGAAGAAGTCGCTCGCTGCGTGGAAGCTCCGCGAGGGCATGCCGATCGGCTGCAAGGTCACGCTGCGCGGCACGCGTATGTACCAGTTCCTCGACAAGTTCATGAATGTCGCACTTCCGCGCGTCCGCGATTTCCGCGGGGTCAGCGAGAAGGCTTTCGACGGCCGCGGCAACTATGCCGTTGGTCTGCGTGAGCAGCTCATCTTCCCCGAGATTGACTACGACAAGATCGACAAGATTCGCGGCATGAACATCGTCATCGTTACGAGCGCGCATACGGACGAAGAGGCAAAAGAGCTCCTCCGTCTCATGGGTATGCCGTTCCGCGCGTAACGGGCTAGGAGGAACAACTGTGGCAAAGAAGGCAATGATTGAGAAGTGGAGCAAAGAGCCCAAGTTCTCGACACGCAAGTACAACCGCTGCAAGATCTGCGGACGTCCGCACGGCTACATCCGCAAATTCGATATGTGCCGTATCTGCTTCCGTGAGCAGAGTTACAAGGGCGCCATCCCTGGTGTAACGAAGGCAAGCTGGTAACAAAAAGTCAAAGGAGGATATCGATTCATGGCAATGACTGATCCTATTGCAGATATGCTGACCCGCATCCGCAACGCGAACTCGGTCTACCACGAGAGCGTGGCGATCCCCGGGTCGAAGGTCAAGACGGCAATCGCCGAAGTCTTGAAAAAGGAAGGCTTCATCAAGGACTACTCCTTCCAGGAGGACGGCAAGCAGGGCGTTCTCACCGTCACGCTGAAGTATGGAGCCAAGCGTGAGCACGTTATCTCCGGCCTGAAGCGCGTTTCCAAGCCCGGACTTCGTCAGTATGCAAAGCACGATGCGCTCCCGCGTGTCTACGGCGGCCTTGGGATCTCCGTGATCTCCACCTCAAAGGGGATCATGAGCGACAAGGATGCCCGCAAGGCGGGGCTCGGCGGCGAAGTTCTCGCATTCGTATGGTAATGCACAGGCAGGAGGTGTAACAATGTCAAGAATTGGAAGAGCACCGATTCACATTCCGTCTGGCGTTACCGTCACGGTCGGTGCGGATAATCTCGTGAAAGTGAAGGGCCCGAAGGGCGAGCTTTCGCGCGAGATCCATCCGGATATGAAAATAACCGTCGAGGAAGGTGTCGTAACCGTCACCCGTCCTTCGGACGATAAAATGCACAGGTCGCTCCACGGCCTTTCCCGCACGCTCATCAACAACATGGTGGTCGGCGTGTCGGAGGGCTTCACGAAGACCCTTGAGATCAGCGGCGTTGGCTATCGTGCGGCAAAGCAGGGCAAGAACCTCAATCTTTCGCTCGGCTTCTCGCATCCCGTTGTCGTTGAGCCG
>NZ_ALKG01000143.1 GCF_000286455.1 Selenomonas sp. FOBRC6 | reverse complement strand
GAGGTCGCGGAGTTCAACACGCGGAAGGTACTGGATGCCATGCGTGCATGCCGCGTCTCGGACGCGCATTTCGGCGTGAGTGCGGGCTATGCGTACAGCGATCTCGGACGCGGGAAGCTGGATGAGCTCTATGCACGCGTCTTTGGCGCAGAGCGGGCACTTGTGCGTACGCAGTTTGTCTCGGGGACGCATGCACTCGCAACGGTGCTCTTCGGCATTCTGCGTCCCGGCGATCAGCTCGTCTCAATCACGGGGGTACCCTATGACACGATGCAGACGGTGATCGGCTGGGCGCATGAAAGCGTCGGTTCGCTCAAGGAGTTCGGCGTCGACTATGACGAACTGCCAATGCAGGACGGGCACGTGGATATGGATGGCATTGACCGCATCGTGACGGCGCGGACGAAGCTCGCGCTCGTGCAGCGTTCGCGCGGTTACAGCGAGCGTGAGCCGCTCAGCATCGAGGACATCCGCGTGGTTAGTGCGCGCATCAAGGCGGCAAATCCGAACTGCATTGTATTCGTCGACAACTGCTATGGGGAGTTTGTCGATACTACAGAGCCGACAGATATTACGGACGTGGACATCATGGCGGGCTCGCTCATCAAGAACCCGGGCGGCGGGCTTGCGCCGACGGGCGGCTATATCGTGGGGCGCAGCGACCTCGTGGAGGCGGCGTCCTATCGCCTCACGGCGCCGGGCATGGGGGACGAGCTCGGTGCGAGCCTCATCTCGAACCGGCTGCTCTTTCAGGGGCTCTTTCTCGCACCGCACGTTGTAGCGCAGGCGCTCAAAGGCGCGGTGTTTGCTGCAGGAATCTTCGAAGGACTGGGCTGCCGCACGTTCCCGCGCTTTACAGATGCGCGCAGCGACATCATACAGGCGATTGTGCTTGGGGATGCGGAGCGGATGAAGGCGTTCGCGCGTGCGATTCAGGCGATGTCGCCCGTGGATGCGTTCGCCGCGCCCGAGCCGTGGGATATGCCGGGCTACGCGGATCAGATCATCATGGCGGCGGGGACGTTCGTGCAGGGGGCGTCAATCGAGCTGAGTGCAGACGGTCCAATGCGCGAACCATATTGTATCTACCTGCAGGGCGGGCTGACGTTTGAGCATGCGGCGCTCGGCGTGATGGCGGCGGCGGAAGCGATTCTGTGAAAGGGTTCGCTTAGGGGGCAGCGCAATGCACTGACGCACGTTACGGCTCTTTCTCATATGTTACGGAGAATCGGAAATAGCTCCGTGCGATGCTCCTAAGCAAACCCTAGTGGAGCAAGCACGGAGTCATTCCGTAACATTTATCATAGAACCCTAGTTACACTTCTCCATATCGAAACCTCTCATTGCAGGATCATTCCTGTGATGTGAGGTTTTATTTTGTGTGAGTTCAGTTTTTCGGATATTTTTGCAGATTTGAGGATATTCATTTACACATTCTTTTTGTATACTACAAATAATCAGACGAATAGAGAGCGAAAGGATTCGATGCTATCCGGAAAAAATGAATTTGGAGGGGACAGTATGAGTGTAGCGATTCATATTGAGAACGCTGTCAAGAAGTATGGCGATCTCACGATCATTCCGGGGATTACGGAGCACATCCGCAACGGAGAGTTCTTCACCCTGCTCGGTCCTTCGGGCTGTGGCAAGACGACGCTCCTGCGCATGATTGCGGGCTTCAACAGCATCGAGGGGGGCGACATCCTCTTCAATGAGCAGCGGATCAACGACATCCCCGCCCACAAGCGCAACATCGGCATGGTGTTCCAGAGCTATGCGATCTTCCCGCATCTGACAGTGCGTCAGAACGTGGAGTACGGGCTGAAGCTGCGCGATGTGCCAAAGGCGGAGATGAAGGAGAAGGTCGATCGCATCCTCGATGTCGTGCAGATCACGGACTACCAGGATCGTCTTCCCGAGCGTCTCTCGGGCGGGCAGCAGCAGCGCGTCGCACTCGCACGCGCCATTGTCATTCACCCGAGCGTGCTCCTCATGGACGAACCGCTCTCGAACCTCGATGCGAAGCTGCGCATTGAGATGCGCTCGGCGATTCGCGAGGTGCAGAAGAAGGTCGGCATCACGACGGTCTATGTCACGCACGATCAGGAGGAGGCACTCTCCATCTCCGACCGCATCGCGGTCATGAACAAGGGCGAGATCCAGCAGACGGCGCAGCCACAGACGATCTATGAGCGCCCGTGGAACATCTTCGTCTCGACCTTTATCGGACATTCGAATCTGTTCTATGGACGTGTCAAAAAATCGGGCGGGGAGGCGAGTGTAGTCTTCCGCAGCGGCTTTGAGATGCCGATGACGAACCTCGGTGAGGAGGCGGAGGACGGGATGGAGATCGTCATCTCCGTGCGTCCCGAGGAACTGTCGATCCAGGAGGACGGCCTGCCGTGCAAGGTGCGGACGAAGGTATTCCTCGGCAAATACATCAACTACAGTCTGGACTTCGACAGCGAGATGATCCTGCCGAATCAGACATCACTGGAGTTTTCGCAGGATCTCGGCCATGCGACGCAGCAGCTCGAGGTCGGGGACACGGTGCATCTGCGCCCGAACGCGCGCAAGGTCAACATCTTTACAGCGGACGGTTCGCGCAATATCCTGAAGGATGTGGTGCGCTATGAATAAGGGCAGTCTGCGCTTTGATTTCTGGACGGGGATCACGCTCCTCTCCATTGCGGTCTTTGGGCTCTTCCTCATCTATCCGCTCTTCTCGCTCTTTACATCTGCGTTTCAGGACGCAATGACGGGAGAATTCACACTCGAACACTTCACGCATTTCTTCGAGCGGAAATACTACTATCAGTCGATGATCAACAGCTTCAGCGTGACAGCGTGCGTGACGGTGCTCGCCATCATCATCGGTACGGCGCTCGCCTACTTCATGACGCTCTACCGCGTGCGGTTCAAGAGCGCGCTCGAGATCTGCATCATCATCTCCCTGCTCTCGCCGCCGTTCATCGGCGCGTACTCGTGGATTCTCATCGGCGGGCGCAGCGGGATTCTGACACAGTGGTTGCAGAATACTTTTCAGTACGAGTTTCCGTCGATCTACGGATTCACGGGCATCCTGCTCGTGCTGACGCTAAAGCTCTATCCATTCATCTATCTCTATGCGGCGGGCGCGATGAAGAACATCGACGCCGCACTCATTGAGGCGGCGGAGAGCCTCGGGTGCAGCGGCGTCCGCAAGGTGGTGACGGTCATCGTGCCGCTCATCACGCCGACGATTCTCGCGGGCGCACTCATGGTCTTTATGAACGCAATGGCGGACTTCGGTACGCCGATGCTGATCGGCGAGGGATTCAACGTCATGCCGGTCATGATCTACTCGGAATTCATCAACGAGGTCGGCGATCAGGCGAATTTCGCGGCGGCAATGGCGGCGATCATGGTTGTCATCACGTCGACGATCTTCCTCCTGCAAAAATACGTTGTGAGCCGCAAGTCCTTTACAATGAGCTCGCTGCGTCCCATCGAGGTGAAGGAGATGAAGGGCGCGGGCAATGCCCTGATGCACGTCCTCATCTATCTCTTGGTTGCGGTCTCCATGATTCCGCAGCTTGTCGTCATCTATACCTCCTTCCTTGAAACGCGCGGGGCGGTCTTTACGGGCGCCTATTCGCTCGACAGCTATACGACAATCTTTAGCAGCCTTGGCACGGCGATCTCGAACACCTACCTGTTCAGTACGGCTGCAATCCTTGCTATCGTCTTCCTCGGCATGACGGTTGCCTATCTGACGACGCGCCGCAAGAGCATGCTCACGGACATCATCGACACACTCACGATGTTCCCGTACATCATCCCGGGCTCGGTGCTCGGCATCACCCTGCTGCTCGCGTTCAACGAGGAGCCGATCCTGCTCTCGGGGACGGCACTTATCATCATCATCTCGCTCGTCATTCGTCGTCTGCCCTATACGCTGCGCTCGAGCTCGGCGATTCTCTATCAGATCAGCCCGAGCATCGAGGAGGCATCCATCAGTCTCGGCGCTTCGCCGCTCAAGACATTTTTCAAGGTGACGGCCATCATGATGCTTCCGGGCGTGATGAGCGGAGCAATCCTCTCGTGGATCACAGCGATCAACGAACTCAGTTCCTCGGTCATCCTCTTTACGGGTGCGACAAAGACCATGTCCGTTGCAATCTACACGGAGGTCATCCGCGCGAGCTACGGCACGGCGGCAGCACTCTCGACCATCCTCACGCTCACGACGATTGTTGCGATGGTGACCTTCTTCAAGGTCTCTGGCAGCAAGGATGTAACGCTCTAGTTTCCTCAGGCGAAAGCCTTTGTCATAGATGGGTTCTGTTAAAGGAGGTCATTTCATGAAGTTCAAGAAAATCCTTGCCGTCATGGCAGCATCCCTGATGCTCGGCGGCGCTCTCACCGGCTGCGGTGGGGGAGAGAAAAAGCAGGCAGCGGCAGACGACAATTCGCTGGTCATCTACTGCCCGCATCCGCTTGCGTTCATCAATCCTCTCGTGGAGGAGTTTGAAAAGCAGAGCGGCGTAAAGGTCGAGGTCATTGCGGCGGGCACGGGCGAGCTCCTCAAGCGCGTCGAGTCCGAGAAAGCGAATCCGCTCGGCGACATCTTCTGGGGCGGCTCACTGAATACGATGAAGCCGAAGGCAGATCTCTTCGAAAACTACACCTCGGTGAACGAGGATCACATTCAGACGGCGTTCAAGAACACCGAGGGGCCGATGACGCGCTTCACGGATATCCCGAGCGTCATCATGGTCAACACGAACCTCCTCGGCGATGTGAAGGTCGAGGGGTATGAGGATCTGCTGAATCCTGCACTCAAGGGCAAGATCGCATTTGCTGATCCGTCGAAGTCCTCCTCCTCCTACGAGCACCTCATCAACATGCTCTACGCGATGGGGAATGGCGATCCCGACAAGGGCTGGGACTATGTGGAGAAGCTCTGCCGGAATCTCGACGGCAAGCTGCTCTCGGGCTCCTCTGCGGTCTACAAGGGCGTAGCGGACGGTGAGTACGCCGTGGGCCTTACGTTCGAAGAGGGCGGCGCGAAGTACGTTGCGGACGGCGCACCCGTGAAGCTCATCTACATGAAGGAGGGCGTTATCTCCAAGCCCGACGGCATCTACATCATCAAGAACGCAAAGCACATGGAGAATGCGAAGAAGTTCATCGACTTCATCACGAGCAAGGAAGCGCAGAGCATCATTACGTCACAGCTCCACCGCCGCTCCGTGCGCGACGATGTGGATGCGCCGGTCGGACTCCTGCCGAAGGATCAGATCAAGATCATCGACGACAACGAGCAGGTCGTCGAGAAAAACAAGAAGGCATGGCTTGACAAGTTCAAGGATATCTTTACAAGCGTGCAGTAAACACTATCACACAAGAACAATACCGGGAGGACGCGATCCTTCCGGTATTTTGTATTTGTGTGGATTCTGCTATAATGGAATTGTATTTTGATGGAGTACGTGAAACGGAGGGGCATATGCGGCGTTTTCAAGATGAAGTGCGCAGTGAACTCCTCAAATATGCGCTCCTTCCGGGACTGCTCATCGCATTCATCTGTACGGCACTTGCCGCGCTCTATTGGGAGCGCAATGTCGTGACGCGGACGGCGGAGGAGGCGCGTGCGGCGGGGGAGGTCTTTACGGAGCTGACCCATGACTATGAGGCGCATGCGGCGGCGATCGCACTGCATGGCATCGGGCAGCTGCATGCGGATGGGGAAGAACGGCGCATTTTTTTTGAAAATCTGTATGCGGAGCTGAATTTGCACGGGGCGCTGCCGGAATTCTATCTTCTTGGCGGCGAGCGGCAGCTCCTCTTTCAGACGCGCGCACATCTTCCCGACTATCTTGCGCAGCCAACGCGGGACTGGGGAGTTCTCGCGCGTATGGATGCGGCAGAGGGCTGCGTGCAGGAATTTGTACCGCAGAATGACCGCGACGGGGACTATGTGGTCGGTCAGGCAATCCGCACGCCGCAGACGGGGGAGACGGAGGGCTATGCCGTCTTCGTTATGAGCGTGCAGGAACTTGCGAAACGCCTGCAGACAGGGGAAAAAATGCACGTCGTCATTGCGGATCGTACGGGGCGCGCGCCGTTTTCTCCGATGACGATCTTCCGCGATCCCGTCTTCCACAAGGTTGTGCCGGAACTCAGAGGGGCGCAGGGGCTTGTCGAGGTGGACGGGCAGCAGTTCTACGTGACGCAGGAGGAGGTACTGGACGGGGCGTTCACCGTCTATGCGATCCTGCCCGTCGGCAGCCGCATTGCGCAGTTTGCAACGGGCGCCGCGATTCTCCTTGCGGTGCTCCTCCTCATGATTCCGTTCATCTTCTTCCGCGTGCGGCGCGAAATGGCAGAGAAGATGTGCGCAATGGATGAGATCGTCGACGCGTTCCGTGCCGTGCGGCACGGGCATCTGGATCGCGAACTCGTCATTCGGACAGGCAACGAGTTCGAGGAGATTGGCGGCGAATACAACCGCATGGTGCAGAGTCTCGTGCAGCTCATGGAGGAAAATGAGGAAAAGGCACGCGTGAGCGTCATCTCGGAGGTGCGCCAGCTTGAGTCGCAGTTCAATCCACATTTTCTCTTCAATACACTTGAGAACATCAAGTTTATGACAAAACTCGATCCCGATGCGGCAATGCGCATGATTACAGCACTCTCTGCACTTCTGCGCTACAGCATCGACAGCCGTGTGCAGCGTGTTCCCCTCGCGGAGGACATCCGTCACCTCGGTAGCTATGTCGAGATTCAGCGGCAGCGGTTCGGTGCGCGCCTCTGCTATCGGCAGGAGGTGGCGGAGGAGGCGGAGGCATGTCTTGTGCCGAAACTCCTCTTGCAGCCCATTGTGGAAAATGCCATTCACTACGGCGCGGATGCGGAGGGGGTGATTGATATTACTACGCAGATCAGTGTGGTGGATGGGTGTCTGCACATTGTCATCGAGGACGGGGGGACGGGGATGGATGAGGAGACCCTGTATCGGCTGCGCAAGATGATGGAGCGTGGCGAGAACCGCACCGTGCATACGGGTATCTATAATATTCATCGCCGTATTCAGCTCCTCTACGGCACTGCGTACGGTATGGAGATCGCGCGGCGTGCGGGGGGCGGCACGCGCGTTACGATGGTACTTCCTGCGGACGGTGGAAAGGGGGCGAAGTAAATGCTGCGCGTACTCATTGTCGAGGATGAAGAGATCATTCGGCGCGGACTGCTCTGCATGATTGACTGGGCAGGGATGGGATGCCGCATTGTGGGCGATGCGGCTGACGGAAGAGAGGGGCTTGCACTCATGCGTACGGAGCGCCCCGATGTTGTGCTGACGGATATCCGTATGCCGTGCATGGACGGCATCGAGATGGCGGAGGCGGCGCGTGCGGAGGGGATTCTGCCTCAGCTCGTCTTTCTCACAAGCTACGCCGAGTTCGGCTATGCGCAGCAGGCACTTCGGTTGCAAGCGGCGGACTATCTCTTGAAGCCCGTGGACGAAGCGGAGCTTGCCACACTGATGCAGAGGCTCGCTGCGGATATGGGCGCGGATGGTGGGGCGGTGCGCGGCGAGGGCGTGGACTGGGCACTCTATCTCGGAGACGTATCCCTCAATCCCTATGTGCGGCACGCGATGGAGCGGATTCGCGCGGACTATCGCGAGAAGCTCAGCATCGAGGTTCTCGCCGAGGAGGTGGGCGTGAGTGCGAGCTACCTCAGCCGCAAATTCAAGGAGGCAACGGGGCAGACCTTCCTCGAACTCCTGACGCGCGAGCGCTTGCAGAATGCCATCGCGCAGCTTACATCAGGGAAGTATCGCGTCTATGAGGTCGCCGAGGAGAATGGATTCGGCGACTACAAGAATTTTTGCAGCGTGTTCAAGAAGTATATGAAATGCTCGCCGCGTGAATTTCTGCAGCAGACGAAGTGAACGCTGCTGTGATTCAGATGAAAAATCTCCCAAGGCTTTTTGCCTCGGGAGATTTTTGGTAAGAAGAATTACACTTCGGGGAAAGCGACAACGAGCAGCATCTTGAACGGTGCTTCCTTCGCTGCATACACCGAGTGCGGATGATTCGCCGGCATGACAATGCTCTCGCCCGCCTTCAGCGTATAGGTCTCATCGTCGATCTTGATGACACCCTCGCCGTCGAGTGCCGTGACGAGTGCGTCGCCCTTCGACTCGTGCGTGCTGATACCCTCACCCTGCGCGAAGGCGAAGAGGGTGACACCGAGCCCCTTGTTCTGGACGAGCGTCTTGCTGATGACCTGTCCCTCCGCATATGCGACCTGATCCTTGAGCAGGAGTGCCTGTTGATGCTGGATATTGTTCAGGATTGCCATGATATTTCCTCCTTGTGTGTTGTGAGAATTTCTATGCATATTATACACAGAATATCTTCTATAGAATGTGACCAAAGCCACAATTCCGAGAGGAACACTCGGAATTTGAAGAATCAAAAATTTTTTCAGTTGTCAAACGTGCCCCTTTGTCCTATAATAATGAATAGATTGTTTTAGGGAAGCACTGATAAATTCAGCCGCGCCATCTTAGCGC
>NZ_ALKG01000142.1 GCF_000286455.1 Selenomonas sp. FOBRC6 | reverse complement strand
CGATCCTTTCTCGTTTTTTTCAGCCAATCCAAGAGGAATTGACGGAATGTACGCGCCGCTTCGGTGAGGATGACGGTCTTGTCCTGTATGAGGCATACCTCCTGCCCCGCATCTTTTCCGTCGCCAAGTTCTCGCATGACAATGTCCGGCTGTCTGTTCACGACGGCTGCGTAGTCGTAGCCGAGATTGATCGCAGGATTATGACGCAGCAGATCAACAATGAGGGATTCATCGGCAGTTTCGGCTAGAATCTCGATTTTGAGACCTGGCAGGAGGATGTGTTTGTCGATATTATGACGGAAACAGTGATAGGCGCGTCCTTTACTGATGATCATTTGCCCGTCGAGATCTGTGTAGGTGATACGGCTCTTTTCTGCCAAGGGATGATGCGCAGAGAGACGAGCACAGTAGCGGGAGAAAAAGAGTACGTCCCCTTGAAAGCGTGTCTGATCAAAAGGGGCGGTGACAATGGAAAAATGACATCGCTTTGTTAGAAGTCCCTCCATTGCATCGTCGTCCGTTGTATCGACAATGCTCAAAATAATGCTCGGATGGGCGGCATGAAAATCCTGTAGAAATTGCGCTCCGAGATAAGAAAAGACGTGATCCAGTGCAAAAATGGTAACGACACTTTTTGAATGAGTGGCGAGGGATTTCATGCTTTCGATGGATTGATATTCATCCAGCATACGTTGAATGTGGGGCAGTAGCGCTGCTGCATAATCGGTCGGAATAATTCCGCGTGGGGTACGGGTGAAAAGCGGCTGCCCAAGCTCCGCCTCCAATGATCTCATCGCTCTGCTGAGACCTTGTCTTGCAACATAAAGATGATCTGCTGCCGTCTGGATATTGCCGCAGCGATA
>NZ_ALKG01000141.1 GCF_000286455.1 Selenomonas sp. FOBRC6 | reverse complement strand
GGATAGGGCGAGATGGCTAATGATTCTTTGCAAAAGAAAAGAGATTCCAAGCGCTTACTAGGATGACTTGTCCAGTATGATAAATGAAATCTCGCTTGTATAGATTAAACGGAGGTATCCTTCAATACCTACCCTATCTTGCCTTGGAACACGATAAAAGATTTACCGTCGTCCTCTTTGCCATAGATAAATCATGAGCAGCAGGCAGCATCCCCATGCCACTGTCCCAATAGAATCGCCCGTCTCCGCGTATGAAAGCGGCGCTGTCATGCCGATGATGGAAAGCAGTGCAAAGAGCGCGGGCATCGACCACATTGCTGTAATGGGTCTCGTTCCATCTGTCAGAACGGGTGGAATTTCTTTTTTCCGTCGATGTCGCTGGAACCAACCGGCAAAGCCGCTCACAATGACGACAATCGTGAGCATGTCAAGCACCGCCCAGATCAGCTTGAGCGGCATGGTGTCATGATTATAGAGATGGAGCGTACGCAGGGAATCACACAGTGTGAGCCAGCGCGGCATGGGTTGTGTGATATGCGTCAGCCCCTCCTCCGTACGGATGAGATATACCTCCTGCCCACGGAACATCGATGGATGTCCCTCATCCGTCAGCGTCATAACGGCAGGCTCATCCTCTCTGACATTTGCAAGGTAAAGGAGTCTCTGTGTCGGGAAATGATCTGCTGCATAGGAAATCATCTCCTCATATGCAATGGGCTCTTGATTGTGAATATCAACGGGAAGTGCCGCCTCCACATCCGCCCGATAGCTTCCATGTCCGATGATATAGGCGGCAATCGCCACGCCGCTGAGGGTCATCAGTCCTGCCCATACCGCAGTGATCATCCCAAGAAAATTATGCCAGTCGAAGAAATTCCCCGCAGACATTCCGCCGCGTGTCCCTCCAAAAAGGCGTTGGCGCATAAAGAACGGATAGAGCAGAATCCCCCCCACGATAGAGAGGAAGGAAAGAAAACACATGACCGTGAGGAAAATCATGCCGCTACGCCCCATTGACATTTTTAAGTGCAGATTGTGCATCGTCCCCATAAAACTGGCAAGCGCCGGAGATTTGACATGTGTCCCACGCCATGGAACGAGTTCATCCTGAACGGGCGCATAGGCGACACGCGCTCTGCGTGCAGTTCCGTTCTCTTCCTGCCATGTGAGGCTGTATAAAAGCACGCCCCGCTCTGTATCGGTAGAAATCACGTCTACATCGCGCTCCGGCATCTCTGATGCGATCCGTGCTAATCCTGCCGTTGCTCCGCTCCATAGCTCCTGATAGGAGAGTTCACCAAAACTCGGTCGCTCATCGACCTCATTCCACCGATAGATATCCCCACTGAAGATCAGCGGCAGCCCTGTTAGACAGAGCAGGAGGAAAAACAACGCACATATTGCGCTGATCCAACGGTGGAAACGATAGAGAAGTTTCATCGAATGATCCTTTGCAATACAATAGAATAATGATAGCAAATGAAGCCCCGGCATTCCGTCGGGGCTTCAATGCAGACACGCGTCTACTTAGAACGAGTAGGTCGTGCCAAAGGTATAGGTTCTGTCGTTCGCTGTTTCACCCGCATAGTATTTGCGATTGAATAGGTTCTCGATGCCGAACCGCAACTTAAAGTTCTCATTGATTTTGTAATTGAGATACAGATTGGTAACGAAGAAACTGTCCTCCGATCCATATTCGCCCGTCACCGTATCCACGCTTTGGCGTGCAGCGACGTACTGTGTATCCAACGTGCCGTTAAACTTATCGCGGTTATACTCGATACCGAACCGCATCATATGCTTTGGCAGATCCCAGTTACGATAGGTTTTTCCGCCAATCGTATCTTCGCCAGATTCAAAGGTGTAATTGAAATATGTCTGCCAATCACGATGGAAACGGTGCTTCACCGCCAGCTCCACCCCCTTGATCATTGACTTGTTCATATTATAGTATGCACGCACGCGATTCCTCGTCTCAATCGCAATTTTGTCCGCAGTATCCACGCGGAAGAGTGTCAAGCCATAGGATGTGTTCTTATCGATCTTCTGCTTAATCCCCAGTTCAAACGTACGGGAGATTTCCGGTGTCAAATCTGGATTTGCCTGGATGGAGCGCGGTCTGTCACCCGCACGGCGATAAAGCTTGTATATTGAGGGAGGATTGAAGGACTTTCCGTAGCTCAAATAGATCATCGTATCCTTCTGCGGCTCATAGCTGACGGCAATCTTCGGACTCCACGCGTGAAATACTGTATCTTCGTAGCTCTTTCGCACCGTACCGATATAGGAATAACCATCCTGCTTGTCAAACCGATCATAACGCATCCCAAGCTGCAGTTTCCATCGGGCATCAAGCGCCAGTTCATCCTGTACAAAGAGCGCACTGGACATTACGGAGCCGCCACTCTGCTGATACGGCACACCATTGACCGAATCCCAGTCCTTCCAATGCAAAAGGTCATACCTGCGATACCGCATTTTATCCTTTATCCACGAGAATCCTGCGAGCACGGTATTGTTTCCAATCATCCACTGCTTTTGCAGATCCGCATTGTAGTTCTTCGTCGGATATTCAGCACGATCTCCAGTGCCTGTCCAATCAATGCTTGTCGCATCGTAGGCAGAAGAATAGCCATCCTTCCATGTATTGCTGTAGCCGATTCCCGCCTTGAAATCGTTCTTCGTGTCCTCATAGCGCAGCTTGTGAATATCCTGCTCCCTCCTACCGAGGTAGCCGAGGAAGTCATCGGGCGTGACAGTAAGGTAGTTGCCGTTTGGCAGCTGCACAATGCCCGAAAATGTAGGATTTCCTGCAAAATCACGGAAATAGGTGATGGGATCGTGATAGGAATACTCGTATGAGGCGTGCAAATAACTATAATCGAGCGAGCGGTTCTTGTCGAACGCATAATTCAGATCAACGAAGGTATTTTCGCTTTTCTTCTTCTTTGCGCCGCGGCTCCCTACAATATAATTACCATCAGACAATTTGTGGAAGGATCCGGTTGCATCGGGCGTATAGCTTCTATCGTCCTCATCAGTTGTAACGGCATGTCCTACCCAGCCGTCCGAGGTGCGCTTTTCATAGCCGACGCGGAAGGAGATGTTTTTATCACCACCCGTGACCTGAAGCCCGCGCTGCCATGTATTATTGCTGCCGCGCAGGACATCGATCTGCCCGTGAATCAGCTCCATTTTTGTGCTGTCTGACGCATCCGGCTTCTTGGTAATGATATTGATGACACCTGCAACGGCATGACCGCCGTAGAGCGAAGAGGCTGCACCGCGCACGATCTCAATGCGGTCAATGTTTGAGAGGGGGATCGAATCCCAGTTCACGCCGCCGTCAAAGGCGGTATTGAGCATCTGCCCGTTATACATAACGAGAATATCAGAACCGGAAAACCCACGCATTGTCACGCCGTCCTTGACATCCGCTGTCGGTGAGATATAGATCCCCGCCTCACGTGCCAGAGCCTCACGCAGGCTGAACACATGCCGTTTTTCCAGTTCCTTTGATGTAATTACTGTGACATTGGCGGGAACCTTCATCAGCGGTTCTGAGATGCGGGTCGCTGTGACGATCGTCTCACCAAGATCGCGTTCGCTCTGTAAAGAACGAGAAGACTCATCCATTCCATTTTCTGCCGTGTCGGACGATGATGCCTCGGCGGAAAAATTACGTTCAGCTGCGCCTACAATGGGGGTATTCCCACCTGTCAACGCACAGAGGACTGCCAATGTGAGACATTTCTTTTTCCATGGATTCATTTTTTGAAAGACTTCCTTTCTCCTCCTAAAAAATAATACAGAGATCATTACATATAAAACAGCCTCATTTCTCCCATACGAGAAATGAGGCTGAAACTTCATCACATCATGGCAAAAGTACCACACAAAACTAATACACCGAAAAATTCGATGCACGTAATCTCCTCCCCATCACTCGTAGGTCAATCGGCGATTCTAAATCAGGCAGTTCTCCTGGCTCCAGTTCATCGTTTCCCTGTACCTTCCCAGTTTCCCAGTGGCATATCACAGAGGCACTCGCTGCTACAGTGGCGGGACCGCTCCGGCATCTACCGGATTCCCTATTAAGCCTTGCGGCACCTGACTCAACCGTATAAAGTTTTGCTGTTTCCGTGACTATGGTAGCATGAGCCTTTATCCCTTGTCAAGACATACTATACAACTATATTCCCTTTTTGCATACATGAATTATCCTCAAACACCAATTTCAATCTCGCCCTTGAAAATAACAACTATCTGACCGTCCGCCTTCACACAAATGTGCTCGAGCAGCCCACTCCATAATTCCTCGTCAAACTCAACTAGCTCCCCGTCGATACCACATACTACTTGAATCATGGTCTCCAAGGTGTTTCTCTTGCTCTCCCTCTCGGCAATTTGGTCATCCAACTTTTCCATATCCCCCTGCTTTTCCATATAAATCGCACGAATCTCATTTTCCTGTTTCAGATACACCGTCTGATCCTGTGCTACCCGTGCATTCTCTCGAATCAGCATTTCGAGCCGTTCTGCCAAAACGCCGAGTTCCTGCTCTACTTTATCCCGTTCCTCCGTCATCTCCCCCGTTTGGCAAACACTGCCAATCAGAGAACGGAGTTCCGCAATCACATTCTCTTTGACTTCCACCAAGGAGTTCAGAGCCTTAACGAAAATCTGTTTGATCTCACACTCCGTCAGATGCCGTGTGCTGCATGGCTTGCCCTTGTGGGCGTATTTCTTGTTGCAACGATAGATGACTCTGCGGTACTTATCCGTGGAGTGCCATACCTTCGCTCCGTACCAACCTCCACAGCATCCGCATTTGATTTTATTCGCGAAGATGCTCACACCGCTGTGCTTGCCGTTCTGCTCTCTACGCTTTATCTCCGCTTGCACAAAGTCGAATAAGTCCGGCGGGATAATCGCCTCGTGGTGCTCTTCCACATAGTACTGTGGAATCTCGCCCGTATTCTTCCGTCGCGTCTTATCGAGGAAGTCCGCCGTATACTCTTTCTGGATCAGTGCATCACCGCGATACTTCTCATTCGTGAGGATGGAGCGCACCGTGGAAATGTACCACTTATCCTTTCCCGACGGGGATTTGATGCCGCGCTTCTCCAGTTCCTTAGTAATGGCATAGAAGGATCGCCCGCCAAGGAAGAGTTTGTAGATGAGCCTTACGATTTTCGCCTGTTCTTCGTTTATTTTGAAATCCTTGTCATAGCCGAGAAACGCGCTGTAGCCGACACTGGTCTTGCCCTCGGCGAACTGCTTGCGCTTGCCCCATGTGGTGTTTTCCGAGATGCTGCGGCTTTCCTCCTGCGCTAGGCTGGACATAATCGTGATAAGGAGTTCTCCACGCGAATCAAATGTCCATATGTTCTCTTTTTCAAAATAGATCTCTACACCATGTTCCTTGAGTTTACGGACGTTCTGCAGAGAATCCACGGTGTTTCTCGCGAAACGGCTGACCGACTTCGTGATGATGAGGTCGATCTTGCCGGCAAGGGCATCCTCGATCATCTGGTTGAAGCCGTCACGCTTCTTTGTGTTGGTTCCACTGATCCCCTCATCCGAATACATGCCGACGAAATCCCAGTCTGCACGGCTTTCGATGTAGTTCTTGTAATGCGCCATCTGCATTTCGTAACTAGAAGCCTGTTCTTCATGATCGGTCGAAACTCTAGCATATCCTGCCGTCCTGCGCCGTCTTGGTTCTGCCGTAACTTCCGACCGAAACACTCTGGGAGTTGCAGGAATCACCCGCACTGTCTTTGCCATCGGTATGCGCCTCCTTCTTTGAGTTGAAATATGACCTCATCATCAGATATGGAAATCCGCTCGACACTCTGTACGATCTTGCCCTCGTAGCCATCGCCGAACAAGGATTCTGCCGCTTCCTTTAGTTCGGATTCGGGCAGCCGTTTCAATCCGCATTTCGTACGCGGCTGACTGCAAGACCACACCTTAATCCCCTTTGTCCATGTATCGCGCTCACACTTGCTGTCGCAGGAGGCACAGTACACTTTGTTCGTGAAGGGATTGCTTCCTCGCTGCCCGTTGTAGATGCGGGCAGTCTTTTTTATGCGGCCATTGGTTAGGTGAAGTTCCACACAGTCACCGTGAATGACGATCTTTGACACCTTATGCCTAAGTTCAGCGGTATCGAAATCATCCTTCTCCATGACGGTTCTGACCGCAGCCACAAGCTCCTCTTCCCTGATTGGACGACTGTCACATGCTGTGCTGCCCTTCCGCTCTTTCGTGTTGCAGCCCCACCGTCTGTACTTCCCGGCAGTTCTTCTGCTGAATCCGCTTCCGCAGCATCCGCATTTTACTATTCCCGAGAATGGCATCCGTACAGAATTCCGATTGCCGGACTGCGCGACTCTCCGTTGCCGTATCTCCTGTGCCTTATCGAAGTCTGTCTTTGACACCAGAGGCTCGAACATTCCCTCCACCAGATACATGGGAAGTTCACCTTTATTCCGCTTACGGATATGTCCCTCGCTGATGTAGTTTTTCTGCAATGCCATTGTGCCCATGTAGGAGATGTTGGAGAGAATATCCTTTACCGTGGTCTGCTCGATGGGTCTCCCCTTCCGTCCTGTGATTCCACGTCCCGCGAGTGTCTTTGCGATGGCGTAGGCAGATTCCCCGGCAAGGTATCTCCGGAATATCTCCTTGACGATCTCGCCCTCGGAGGGAACAATGCGGAACATCTCGCCGTCCCACGTGTAGCCATAAGGGGCTTTATGTCCGTTTGGAATCCCCTGTCTAAAACGCCTCCGCACACCCCACCGAATGTTGTCGCCGATGCTTCTGCTCTCCTCTTGGGCAAAGGATGCGAGCAGCGTCAAGAGAAGTTCTCCGTCCTCGGATGTGGAATCAATGTTCTCGCGCTCGAAGCGGACGGCAATCCCCTTCTCTTTCAACTGTCGGACGGTATGGAGGCAATCCACGGTGTCACGGGCAAAGCGACTGATACTTTTGACGAGTACCAAATCAATCTTCCCGGCGTTGCAGTCGGCGATCAGTCGTTTGAACTCATCTCGGTGTGTAGTGCTTGTCCCTGTGATTCCTTCGTCTGCGTACACGCCTGCGTATTCCCATGCGGGATTCTTCTGGATGAGAGCACTGTAGTAACTGACCTGCGCCGCAAGAGAGTGGTGAAGCGTATCCACAGAAACGCGGGCGTATGCCGCAACACGCAGCTTTTTCTGCAATATAGGGCTTGGTTGAACCCGTCGTATCTTCATGGTGCTCCCTCCTTTCCACTCCCATATTCCCGTACTATCCGCACGATAGCAAGTCAATATCTGAAAATAGAAGCCCGATGACGGGGGGATATTTCTCGCGCATTTTCGCTTCAAACGCAAGATACTCGTCCTCTGACAAAAGTCCGCTCTGCAGCATTTTCCATGAGGCACGCATCACCATCTGATACGTCATTTCCCGAAGTCCTTCTTCCTTACTCATTTCAACATCTCCCTTCATGAAGCAGCAGACAAAAACGGCTCTTGTGGTCACCTTTTTGGGCATAAAAATAACCCGACGAAGATTCGCCGGGCATTGAGGTTAAATCAGTTATTTATCTCTGAGACTGTACATCATATCCTGCAATTTCTGTGGTACGGGAAGCCCCATCCGCGCTGCGTTCTCGATGATCGAGATCCCTTCATTCGAGATGTAGAAGAAGATTACGGCAGAGCGCAGGACGCAACCGCTTCAAATGATGTGGGTATCGAGAACATTCGCCACGCCCACAAGGGTGAAGATGCAGACCTTCTTGCAGATTCCCTTAAAGCCGATGGCACTCGACAGTTTCTTCTCGACAATCGCACGCAGAACACCTGTGATGTAATCCGTCGCGACAAATGCGACAAGTGCATAGAGCAGATCATCGAAGCTGCCGAGGAACTCCCCGACCACGATGCCAATGCCCGCCGCATAGAGGCGTATTGTCAAAATCTGATCCATCATCAAATACCTCCTGCCTTTTTCCATTTTCCGAGATGATTCATCCTGCGCAGACGACGGTTCAGGCATCTTCCACCAACTCCCTGCATTCCAGAACAAGCCACCGTTTCTTCCCGCCAAGCGGATATGGAGGTGCAATCGGTGTGAGTGTTTTATCGCCCCAACGGATACGATCCGTCACTCGTATATCACTACGGTAGCGTACAACGACACGATAATCCACCTCCTGCACCTTCTCCGCATAGCCGTCAGAGATTTTCGCGGCAAAGGGCAGAACGAGTGCCCAGGCTTTACCTACTTCCTGTACCGACGATGAAAGGATATTTCCCTCATCGTCCGTATCCGTCACGGGACGCAGGATGGAAATCTGATGGCGCAGTTCGCTCATCGACACTCTCACCTAAAAGACCTCCTTCCGCACACCAAAGAGGAGCGACCGCAGTGTCAAGGCAAGCCCTCTGTGGTCGGCTTCCTCCCGGTGCTCGTAGAGATAGGATACGGCATAGAGCACCGCAACGCGCACAATCGCCTGATCTTCAACCTTGGACAGCTTCTTCACGCGCAGAAGTGCCGTACAGATTTGTTCTGCCGTTTCCGTAAAGTGTGTGAGGAGATCATCCTCCTCATCTCCGTCAATCCTAAGATACTGCTTGACTGCTGCAAGCGGCACAAGCATAAAACCACCTCCCCTCTTTGCCGCATATATAAAATCAGCCCTTCATCTTGAGTGTCTGTACAGCTTCCTCGAGGACAAGCTTTCCGTCCACACGCTCCTTCATGACATAGCCGACCATGCCGTTGCCTGCAAACAGCTCCTTGAGTTCCTGCAGGGAACGTGTCCCACGGTCGCCGATGTTGTAGTAGGAGTAATCGCCGAACGTGATGACAGTCTTTCCTGCCGCAACAGCCGGCATATATGCCGAGGAATACACAGGATAGCCGAGCAGACGGTCGGGTTCACCCATCTGATACGAGGGCTGCCAGAAATATGTACCGTTCGCGTCCTTGAGTTTGCGGATGCTTGCAAGCGTTTGGTCGTTGACGATGAACGCCGCATTCTTGCGGTAGGGACGCTTGAGGCTGTAGACGAGTGTCACGAGTTCATCCGCCTTGAGATCGGCTGCCGCCGTGGTAACGGATGTCTTTGCCGAAATGAGAAGCCCCTTCGGCTTGTGCGTTCCGTCGCCATTGAGGAATGCGTCCTCCTCTGCGTTGCCCAGTGCCTTGCCAAACTGCTCGATGAGGTAGTTCTCAAGGTTGAAGGCGTTGTCATAGAGCAGTTCCTCTGTCACCTTGACCGCGACATGCAGCTTGTGTGCATCGAGAACAATCTGGTCGAAGGTCGCGTCCCCGAAGGTGAGCGCAGCACCCTCCTCAATCCACGATGCCGCAGGCTTTGTAGCGGCAATGTTGATCTTATGTTCCCCGCTCGTTGTGATGACCGTCGCAAGCGGACGCAGGACGTTCTCTTCATTCAGAACGTCGATCAGACGCTGATCGTATTCCTCGGGTACGAGATAGCCGCCGTTTGCATCCACGCCTTCCTGCAGGACGTTCTCCACCTGCCGGAAATTCGTACGCAGTGCCTTGAGCATTGCCGCACGGTATGCCTCGCTTGCACGTCCCATTCTTTCTGCATTGAGCGCAGCCCCCGGCATATTGGTAGTCGCCGCCGTCACAGGCTTTGCAAGCTGCGCGTCGAGAATCGCCTGACGCTCCATGCGCTCGATGTCCTTCCCGAGCGCAAGCACCTCGCTTTCCATCTGCTCGTACGCTTTGGCATCCTCTGCCGTAAGACGACCGTCCTTTTCGTGAGAATCCAGAAACTGCTTTGCCTGTTCCCACATTTCTGCACGCTTCTCGCGCATTGCCATGATCTTATCCATGTTCTTTTTCCTCCGTTAATGCGAAATAGAAAAGAGCCGCTTCTTAAACGGCTCTGCATCGACATTAGTATTTTGCGTTCCCTGCCCGAATTTCGAGAGCAGAGAGTTCGTGACGGCGGCACGGGAGAAGATCAGTCCGTCTGCCGTATCCGTCATAGGACGCTGAACGTCCGCATAGAGAACAGAATCTGCAAATCCAAGCTCCACTGCTTTCTTTGCGTTCATCCACGTCTCGGCATCCATCAGCCGTGAAATCTTCGCACGGGACAGCCCCGTCTTGAGTTCATAGGCGTTGATAATGCTCTCCTTGATCTCGGCAAGAAACGTGATCGTCCGCTCCATCTCGTGCGTGTCTCCGATGGAAACGGTCATCGGATTATGCAGCATCATCAACCCTAGAGGCGAAATCTCAATGGTCGATCCTGCCATTACGACGACGGATGCAGCAGACGCGGCAATTCCGTCAATCTTGACATTGACGGTCCCCTTATACTCCATGAGCATATTGTAGATCTGTGCCGCCGCATAGCAGTCCCCGCCTGGTGAGTTGATCCAGAGGTCAATATCTCCCTCGACGGCATTCAGTTCAGAACGAAACATCTGAGGTGTGACCTCATCGCCCCACCACGTTTCGTCCGAGATTTCACCGTCCAGAAGCAAGACACGCTTCTCTCCCTCGTTCCGCACCCAGTTCCAAAATTTACGCTTCATTGCTTTCTTCCTCCTGTTGCCTACCTGCAAACAGCCCTGCGTCCCTCAGTTTTGTCATGTTCCCGTTGATGAGGTACAGATCGCCGCCATCGTCTGCTTCGATGGGGTTCATATCTTCGAGACTGCGGATGTCGTTCGCGGAGAGCCATCCGTTCTGCCGCCCGATGGCATATCCCTCCATGCGGCTCTTGTAGTCCCCTCGCAGAAGACCGTCCACGTTGAAGCGGATGAAGTAATCCTTCCGCTCCTTCTCCGTCAGGAGAGATTTTTGCAGCGACTGCTCCCAACGAACGACCCACGGATTCAAAGTGTATTTGACGAACTCAAGCGACTGCTGCTCGATATTGGAAAAC
>NZ_ALKG01000140.1 GCF_000286455.1 Selenomonas sp. FOBRC6 | reverse complement strand
TGGGCGCAATGGCGACGATCGGCAAGGGCGAGGCGGTCATGAATGGTCCCATACCCGTGCTCGGCTTTATGCTGAAGGCAAAGGGCTTCTTCGCGTGGTTCGCGTGGATGCTCGTCCATCTCGTCCGTCTCGCGGGACGCTATGCGGACTTTACGGTCTCGATCAAGTGGATCTGGAATTTCTTCTTCGGCACGCGTCTCGCGCGTATCATCCACAGCAAGCTGGAGTAAATGCTTGCACGACGCGCTGTTTTATGCTATACTTGCGCGGTAATGAACGCAGGGCGTTTGTTTCCATGACTCGTTCTCGGCAAGACATGCTGAGTTCAACCAAGCGTGCACAAGCGCGCTTGTATCCGGCAAAAAGAAACGAGGTGTATTTACATGAAAGAGGGCATTCATCCCGAGTTCTTCGAGGCGACGGTGACGTGTGGCTGCGGCAATACGTTCACGACGGGCTCGACGAAGCAGGATCTGCGCATCGATGTCTGCTCGAAGTGCCATCCGTTCTTCACGGGACGTCAGCGTGACGTTCAGGCGGGCGGGCGCATCGAGAAGTTCCAGAAGCGCTACGCACGGAAGTAGTGACCGTGGTGAGGTGCTGTGCGCCTTGCCTGTTTACTGCACGACAACAGGGAGGGGCTATTGCACGAGAGATCGTGTGATAGTCTCTTTTTTGATACCGATGAAAAAATATTTCCTCCGTGTAAGCCCCACGCAAACGCTTAGTTACGCAAGCGGCCGTGCGCTTATCTGCC
>NZ_ALKG01000139.1 GCF_000286455.1 Selenomonas sp. FOBRC6 | reverse complement strand
CTCTAACGGAGCGATTCGATGCCCTATCTTTATGTGCTTTACTCGTCCGAAATGCCCTTTGATTCGTCGTCAAACCGACGGATCAGAAATTGTTGGAAACAGACGGCGGCGGGGGGGAGCTGGCGCTGTGTATTCCATGCAACACCGACTGCGCGCTTGCAGATCGGGAACGAGACAGGGATGTAGTGCAGACCAGGATGCTCGACACCTGCGAGTTTTGGCAGGAGGCTTACGCCAAGTCCCGCTGCGACCAGTCCTGACATCGTTGACACATCGTCCCCCTCGAACGTGATTTCGGGGTGAATACCCGCCAGGTCAAAGAACTGGTCGACGAGGATGCGTAAGCTGTAGCTGCTCTTCATTGCGATCAGAGGCTCGTCCACCAGTTCATTCAGATTGATTTTCTTTCGCTCGGCAAACGGGTGTCCGAGCGGAACGGTGACAAAAAGCTCCTCCGACCAGAGGTAGACCCATGCGCTGTACTCTGTCGTCGGGATGGTGGAACAGAGGCAGAGGTCCGTCTCTCCGGCGGCGACCTGCTGAGCGAGCGTTGCCGAGTCCTGCTGGTTCAGCTGGATGCGGATGTCGGGATAGAGCGCGCGAAAGTCCTGCAAGATATGCGGCAGGACATAGCTGCCGAGTGAGTGGATGAACGAGAGGCGGAACTCCTTTGAGACCTCAGCATTTGCACTGCCAGCTTCCTCGCGTGCACTGTCCACCTCGCGCAAAATGCGATCCACGCGGCGCAGGAGACGCTCTCCCTCTGCCGTCAGTTCGATCTCGCCCTCATTGCGCTTGAACAGGGGAACCTCGAGATCCTTTTCGAGCTTTGCCATCGATCTGCTGAGCGCGGGCTGCGTCACATCGAGCATGCGCGCGGCGCGTGTAAAGTGGCGGATGTTTGCCATCACCTGAAAATATTTTAATTGTGCTAGTTCCATTCAGTTATTCCTTTCTTGTATATCTATTATATCTTTGGACATGCGTATATTCAATGAAGAAAAAGGGAAAAATCATATAGATTTTTCATATTTTCTATTACTTTTATACATATATCAAGCCAAAGGCTCTGATGGGGGTTGATATACAATTTTTATCTTGACAAGAATTATATGTTCTGTTAATATATCTCATGTCGCAGATGAAGCGAGAAGTGAATATGGAGTGGTACTCAAGAGGCTGAAGAGGACGGTTTGCTAAATCGTTAGAGTGGGTAACCGCTGCGAGAGTTCGAATCTCTCCCACTCCGCCATTTTTATTCTAAGCCTTTATCGGGCTTTTTTTGTTTTAAGGAGATGTTCAAATGGAGATGCAAGGGACGCCGCCGTGCTTTATCGAGCGGTACTTTAAGATACGTGAAAAGGGCTCGACCGTACGCACGGAGCTGCTCGCGGGCATGACGACCTTTATTGCGATGGCGTACATCCTCTTCGTCAATCCTAACATCCTTGCGGATGCGGGGATTCCAAAGGATGCGGCGATCGCTTCGACGATCTGGATTGCGGCGCTCGCCTCGATGGCGATGGGCGTATTCGCGAACTATCCTGTCGCGCTCGCCCCCGGCATGGGACTCAACGCGTTTTTTGCCTACTATGTCTGCGGCGTTCTCGGACTGCACTGGACGGTCGCGCTCGGCGCGGTCTTCTTCTCGGGCGTGCTCTTCCTCATCCTGACGGTCGGCGGTATCCGACAGGCGATCATCAACGCAGTGCCGCGTGATCTAAAACTCGCCATCAGCGTGGGCATCGGACTATTTATTGCATTCATCGGACTTAAGGGCACGGGGCTCATCGTCGAGAACTCGGCAACCTACGTTTCGCTCGGTCATGTGACCGCGCCAACGACCTTGCTCTCACTCTTCGGGCTGCTCTTCACGGCGGCGCTGATGGCGCGGGACGTACACGGCTCGATCCTGATCGGCATTTTCGTCACTACGATCCTCGCGATGGTGCTCGGCATGACGCCCGCACCGCAGGGGATCGGCGATATCATCAGCACCTCGCTCCCGCATATGGGGGAGACGTTCGGTCAGCTCGATCTCGCGGGCGCGTGGAACTACGGTCTTGTATCCATTATCTTCACATTTACGGTTGTGGAACTCTTCGATAATATGGGGACACTCATCGGACTCACGACGAAGGCGAAGATGGTCAAGTCCGACGGTCATATCGAGAACATCGACAAGGCGCTGACGACGGATGCGGTCGGCACGATGGTATCTGCGGTCTTTGGTACGTCGACGGTCACGTCCTACATCGAGAGTGCGGCGGGTATTGCCGCCGGCGGACGCACGGGACTCACGGCGCTCGCTGCCGGCGTGCTCTTCCTCGCGGCGCTGCTCTTCACGCCGCTGATCGGACTCGTGCCCGCCTTTGCAACGGCACCCGCGCTCATCCTTGTCGGTGCGCTGCTTATGTCCGAGGTTGGCAAGATCGATTTCAGCGACTTTACGAATGCCCTGCCGGCATTCCTCACAATCATCATGATGCCACTCACCTCGAGTATTGCAAACGGCTTTGCATTCGGCTTTATCAGCTACACAATCATGAAGCTCTTCGCAGGGCAGTATAAGAAGGTCAGCTGGATCATGTATCTGGTCTCCATCGCGTTCCTTATCAATCTCGCGCTGCGCTCGTAATTTCGGGAGGAACAAGCTGCCGTGAACATCAGACAGTGGGCGACATCCGCCCTTGCCGTACTCGTATTCTTCTGTGCGCCGCTTCTTGGCGGCTGCACGGTATCGTTCGACTCCGACACGGCTGCGCATCACGCCTCCGATGGCACGATCACGGTCAAGGTGCTGAACATCGGTCAGGGGGACTCCATCCTCATACAGACATCTGAAAAGACTGTCCTCGTGGATACGAGCGATGTGGACGAGCGCGACAAGCTGCGCGCCGAGCTGAAAAAGGCGGATGTGAAGAAGATCGACACGATCATCCTGACGCATCCGCACGCCGACCATATCGGCGGCATGGATGTCCTGCTTGATGAGTACCCCGTCGGCATGGTCTATGACAACGGTATGCCTTCGACCTCGAAGCTCTTCCTCGGCTATGTCAAAAAGCTCAAGGAAAAGAATATTGAGCGCAAGGGGCTGGTCGCGGGTGACCGCGTCGATCTCGGGGGCGGTGCCGTATTCGAGGTGCTAGGACCCTCGGCGGAGCTCGTGAAGGAGGGGAGTGTCAAGGGCTACAAGCACGATCCGAACAATGAGTCCGTGGTCGGACGGCTCGTCTACGGAAATTTTTCCATGATGCTGACGGGCGATGCAGAGAAGAAGGAGGAGCAGGCGATCCTTGCCGCAGGCAGCCCCGTGCAGAGCACGATCCTGAAATCGGGGCATCACGGCAGCAAGACCTCCTCCTCGGCGGACTTCCTGCGCGCCGTAAGACCCGAGGCTGCGCTCATCTCCTGCGGGGTAAACAATGACTACGGGCATCCGCACAAGGAGACGATGAAGAAATATCATGCGCTGGAGATTCCCATCTATGTGACAGCTGAGAATGGGACAATCACGGTGCGCAGCGACGGGAAGACCTACGATATTTCCGTGGAAAAGGGGGAGAAGCAATGATTTCCGCATATCTCGACCGCTTTGAGGGGAAGTACGCCGTGCTGCTGCTCGGCGATGCGATGGAAAAAGTAAATTTTCCCAAAGCATTCCTCCCCGCGGATATTTCCGAGGGAGATTATCTGACGATTGCGATGGAGCGCGATGCGGCCGCCACGGAGGCGGCTGAGGCTGAGGCGCTGGAACTGATGAAGAACTGAATCGGAGGTGTTATTGGCATTGATGCGGTGGAATGTACGCGCAAGGACGCTGCTCACAGTGGCAGCGCTTTTTGTCTGTTTTTGCAGCATTTTCACGGGGACGGGCGAGGCAAAGGGCAAGACGCACCGTCTCATGAGCATGGAGACGCAGGAGGTGGAGATCGATGGGCGCACAGCCGTGCGCGTTCAGATCGGGTCGAACCGTGCAGATCTCTCCTATGCGCTCTCGTCACGTGAGCATGGCGACAACGAACTCGTTCTCGAGCTCGAGGATGTGAAGCTCGATAAGAAATTCCCGCAGGAATACGCACCCGCAGGGGCGATTGTGGAGCAGATTTCGGTCACGCCGGAGGGCAAGCGCCATGCCGCCCTTCGCATCAAGGCGGGCGTATCCCTCCTCCATGAGGATGCCTACCGCATCTATACCCTGCCGGGCGACGCGCACGGAAAGACGAAGGAATATCTCGTCATCGACATCTTTGCCGATGGCGGGATTGTGCAGGAGCAAATTGATCTGCACGGGCATACCCTCGTCCTCGACCCGGGACACGGAGGCAGTGACTCGGGGGCGATCGGTTACTCGGGGCTGCGTGAAAAGGATGTGACACTCGCCGTTTCGCTGCGCATGGAGCAGCTCCTGCGTGGGGCAGGTGCCAAGGTCATCATGACTCGCACAGAGGATGTGGATGTCGCCCATGCGGGCAGCTCGGCATCACGGGAGCTGCAGGCTCGCGTAGATGTGAGTCTTGCGCATCCGGAGGCAGAGCTCTTCCTCTCGGTACACTGCAACGCGTTCACGAATCCCGAGGCGCACGGCATGGAGACCTACTACTATCCGAAGACGGATGCAGATGAACGTCTCGCGGGGCTGCTCAACGAGGAGCTTGCGGCGGCGGGCGGACTCTACAATCGCGGCGTAAAGTATGCGAAATTCTATCTTCTGCGGCATACGGAGATCCCTGCCTCCCTCGTGGAACTTGGCTTTCTCTCAAATCCGGAAGAGGAGGCTCTGCTCGCGGACGCCGATTATCAGGAGAAGATGGCACAGGCACTTTTTCATGCCATTGCACGCTACTTCGATAAGGGAGGAGAAGAAAAGTGATGTTGATACGACGGAAAACGATGACCTACACACTCGCTTCGCTTGCCTGTGCAGCCCTGATCGCCCTCGGGGCAGGCTGCGCGGATGAGCAGAAGGCGCAGACCGACAGCCCTGCGCAGACGGAGCAGACGAAAGATAAGGAGCCCCCTGCGGCAACGGTGCCAAAGGAGGTCAAGGTGAATGTCTACTACGCGCGGAGCGACGGCACGGGGTTGGTTGCCGTCAGCCGCACGGTCAACACGGAGAAGGACGACAAGTACACGGCGGCGCTGAAGTCGCTTCTCACGGGCACGAAGGAGAAGGGTCAGACAACGGTCATCCCGAAGAAGGCGAAGCTGCGCAGCGTCACGGTGAAGGACGGCGTTGCGACGGTGGATTTCTCGAAGGAGCTTCAGCAGAACTTCAGCGGCGGTTCGACGGGCGAGGAAATGCTCGTCGGCTCCATTGTCAACACACTCACGGACTTCCCCGAGGTGGAGAAGGTACGCATCCTCATCGACGGTGCACCCGTGGAGACACTCTCGGGGCATATGGATCTCTCCGAGCCGCTCTCGCGCATGACGGAACTGCTCCAGTGAGCGGGAAGAATCCCTCGCTTGTCATTTTGGCGTTTTTGTGATACCATACAGATAGAATCGCGGACGTTGCGCTCTTTGCATGTCCGCATATCGGGAAGCACCGTAAAATGCGGCGTTTCCATAGGAAAAAAGCAGGAGGTTGTTTCATACAATGAAGGTTACGGCAGAGCATGGTGAGAACCGCGAGGTCACTCTGACGATTGAAGTTGAGCAGGCGAAGCTGGAGAAGGCGACGGACGGCGCGGCAAAGCGCATCTCGGGGCGCATTAACATCCCCGGATTCCGCAAGGGCAAGGCACCGCGGAAGATCGTCGAGAATTTTGTCGGCAAGGATGCAATCCTCCAGGAGGCATTCGAGGGGGTTGCACAGCAGGCGTTCGAGGATGCACTGACGGAGCAGGACATGGAGCCTGTGACGCGTCCCGAGATCGACATCGTGACCCTTGAGGAGGGCAAGGATGTCGTCTTTACGGCGAAGTTCACGCAGCGTCCTGAGGTTACGCTCGGTGACTACAAGGGGCTGACGGTGGAGAAGCCGGAAGTCACCGTGTCCGAGGAGGATATCGACCGTCAGATCGAGGGCATGCGCCAGCATCAGGGAACGCTTGTGGATGCACCTGCGGATGCCGAGGTCAAGAAGGACGATTTCATCACCCTTGACTTCGAGGGCTTCGTCGACGGCGAGGCGTTCGAGGGCGGCAAGGCTGAGGACTATCCGCTGCAGATCGGCTCGGGCAGCTTCATCCCCGGCTTTGAGGATCAGCTCATTGGCGCGAAGATCGGCGAGGAGCGCAAGGTGAACGTGACCTTCCCTGAGGAGTACCACGCAGAGAACCTCAAGGGCAAGCCCGCGATGTTCAAGTGCACAGTCCGTAGCATCAAGTCGCGCGAGCTGCCTGAGCTGAACGACGAGTTCGCGAAGAAGGCGAGCAAGTTCGAGACGCTTGCAGAGCTGCGCGAGGACATCCGCAAGAACCTTCAGGCGGGCGCGGAGCGTCAGGCTGAGACGGAGCGCCGCACGAAGGCAATCGACATGGCGACGGACAACTGCACGATGGAGATTCCGCCCGTCATGGTCGAGAACCGTATCACGGCGATGATTCAGGAGATGGCGATGCGTCTCGAGCAGCAGGGAATGAGCCTCGAGCAGTATCTCCAGTACGCGGGTCTCGATATGGCGCGCATCCGCGACGAGTATCGCGAGACGGCGGAGAAGAATGTCCGCACGGATCTCATGCTTGAGGAGGTCGCAAAGGCCGAGGGAATCAAGGTCGAGGGAAGGGATCTCGATCAGGAGGTCTATGCGATGGCGCTGTCCTACGGCGCAACGCCCAAGCAGGTTCAGAAGATCATCAAGGAGCAGGGGCGTGTCAGTGACCTCGCCGCGACTGTGCTGCGCAAGAAGACGGCGCAGTTCATCGTGGACAATATCACGGCATAAGGGATCCCCTGTGGGGAGGAACGTATGAGTTATTATGTACCAATGGTGGTGGAGAACTCGAGCCGCGGGGAGCGTGCCTATGACATATATTCCCGCCTGCTCAAGGAACGCATCATCTTTCTGGGTGGACCGATAGACGACAGCGTGGCAAACGTCGTTGTGGCGCAGCTGCTCTTCCTCGAGTCCGAGGATCCGGACAAGGACATCCACCTCTATATCAACAGCCCGGGCGGTGTTGTGACGGCAGGTCTTGCCATTTACGACACGATGCAGTACATCAAGCCCGATGTCTCGACGATCTGCATCGGGCAGGCGGCGAGCATGGGCTCCATCCTGCTGACGGCGGGCGCTGCAGGGAAACGCTATGCGCTCCCGCACGCGCGCATCATGATCCATCAGCCGCTCGGCGGTGCACAGGGGCAGTCGACCGATATCCAGATTCAGGCAAAGGAGATCTTGCGCCTGCGCGAGGTCGGCAACAACATCCTTGCACGCCACACGGGGCAGGATCCCGAGAAGATCAACGTCGATACGGAGCGTGACAACTTCATGTCGGCGGAGGAAGCCAAAGCATACGGCCTGATCGACGAGGTCGTCACGCGACCCAAGACGGCACCCGCTGAGAATAAAGGCTGAGGGGGTGTGACGCGATGAAATTTGGAGAGGAAGATAAGGGGCAGCTCAAATGTTCGTTCTGCGGCAAGACGCAGGAGCAGGTGCGCAAGCTCGTAGCAGGTCCCGGTGTCTATATCTGCGATGAATGTATCGAGCTCTGCAATGAGATCATTGCAGAGGAGTTCAGCGAAGACGCTGAGGTCGGACTCAAGGATGTTCCGAAACCGAAGGAAATCCGCCACATTCTCGATCAGTACGTCATCGGGCAGGACGAGGCAAAGAAGTCCCTGTCCGTTGCGGTCTACAACCACTACAAACGCATCAATGTCGGGCAGGGGAAGAATGAGGATGTCGAACTGCGCAAGTCCAACATCCTCATGCTCGGCCCCACAGGCAGCGGTAAGACCCTGCTCGCCCAGACCCTCGCGCGCATCCTGAACGTCCCGTTCGCCATCGCCGACGCGACCTCCCTCACGGAGGCGGGCTACGTCGGTGAGGATGTCGAGAACATTCTGCTGAAGCTGATTCAGGCGGCGGACTACGACATCGAAAAGGCGCAGCGCGGCATCATCTACATTGACGAGATCGACAAGATTGCACGCAAGTCGGAGAATCCCTCCATCACGCGCGATGTGTCGGGCGAGGGCGTCCAGCAGGCGCTCCTCAAGATTCTCGAGGGCACGACGGCATCCGTGCCGCCGCAGGGCGGGCGCAAGCATCCGCAGCAGGAGCTGCTGCAGATCGATACGACGAATATTCTCTTCATCTGCGGGGGCGCATTCGACGGGATCGAGGAGATTATCGAATCGCGTCTCGGCAAGAAGCAGATGGGCTTTGGTGCGGAGGTGCGCTCGAAGAAGCGCGTTTCTGTCGGTGAATCCCTCAGCAAGGTCATTCCCGAGGATCTGATGAAGAATGGTCTGATCCCCGAGTTCATTGGTCGTCTGCCTGTCGTTGTGACGCTGAACTCGCTCGACGAGGCAGCGCTCGTGCGCATCCTGACCGAGCCGAAGAACGCGCTCGTGAAGCAGTTCCAAAAGCTCTTGGAGCTGGACGGCGTGCGGCTCACGTTTGAGGACGAGGCGCTGCACCTCATCGCGAAGGAAGCGCTCACGCACAAGACGGGCGCGCGCGGGCTGCGCTCTATCATCGAGGGCATCATGCGCAACGTCATGTACGAGGTGCCGTCGATCCAAGGCGTGACGGCGTGTCAGGTCACGAAGGAGGTCATTGCGAATCACAGTGACCCCATCCTGACGATTGACGGCGCCGGTACGGCAAAGATGGCAGCTGCCAATTAAAACGACTTTACAGGAAAGGAGCCTGCACAGCGGCGCTCCTTTTTTCATTACAGGAAATCCCTTTGATATAGATGGAAGGAAATACGATGTCCGAGAAAGAAACACTTCCACTGCTCCCGCTGCGGGGGCTCGTCCTCTATCCGCATATGATGGTTAACCTCGATGTCGGGCGAGATCGTTCGGTCGCTGCGATTGAGACGGCGATTGCGGGCGACAACCGCATCCTTGTCGTGTCCCAGCGCGATCCGGAGTGCGACGATCCGACCGCCTCTGATCTCTATGAGGTCGGGGCTGTTGCCGAGATCCGACAGTTCCTTCGTATGCCTGAGGGCGTCCTGCGCATCCTTGTCGACGGGCAGAAACGCGCCGAGATCCTTGCTATCCGCGAGGGAGAGACCTATGCGGAGGCGGATGTGCGCGTGATCGACGAGCCGGAGGATGGGGAGCAGACGAAGGATATGGAGGCTCTTGTCCACGGTGTCACGAGCAAGTTCGAGGAGTGGGTGAAACTCTCGCACAAGATTCCACCTGAGGCACTCGTCTCGATTTCCATCATGGAGGATATGGGGCGACTTGCGGACATCATTGCAAGTCATCTGAGCTTGAAGCACGATGTGCGGCAGGAAATCCTTGCCGCGATTGACGTGAGCGCACGCCTTGAACGTCTCTACCAGGCACTCATGCACGAGCTCGACATCATGGGGATCGAGAGCGAGATCAACCGCCGCGTGCGCAAGCAGATGGACAAGGTGCAGCGCGACTTCTACCTGCGCGAGCAGATCAAGGCGATCCGCAAGGAGCTTGGCGACGATGAGGACAAGGCGGCTGAGGTGGATCGCTATCGTGAGGCGCTTGCGGCGAAGGAGTTCCCCGATGCCGTGCGTGAGGCAATCGAGCGCGAGATTCACCGCCTCGACATGAGCCCGTCGATGAGCGCCGAGGTTGGCGTTATCCGCAACTACCTCGATGTGCTTGTCGAACTGCCGTGGTCGGAGATGACGGAGGAGCACGTTGACATGACAGAGGCTGCGGAGATCTTGGAGCACGATCACTACGGACTCGAAAAGATCAAGGAGCGCATCCTCGACTACCTCGCCGTTCGGCGGCTTGCGCCCGAGCAGAACGCACCGATCCTCTGCCTCGTCGGTGCGCCCGGCGTCGGCAAGACCTCGCTTGGTGCGTCGATTGCGCGTGCGATGGGGCGCAAATTCATCCGCATCTCGCTCGGCGGCATCCGTGACGAGGCGGAGATTCGCGGACACAGGCGCACCTACGTCGGTGCAATGCCGGGGCGCATCCTCGAGGGCATCCGTCGCGCGGGTACACGCAATCCCGTCTTTTTGCTGGATGAGGTTGACAAGATTGCGATGGACTTCCACGGTGACCCCTCTGCAGCGCTCCTCGAAGTGCTGGATCCTGCACAAAACTGTACGTTCAGCGATCACTTCGTCGAGCTGCCGTTTGACCTCTCGCGCGTCTTCTGGATTGTGACGGCGAACAATCCCTCCAAGATTCCGGCGCCTCTGCGCGACCGCATGGAGATTCTGAACCTCTCGAGCTATACCGAACTGGAAAAGATCGAGATTGGGCGCCGTCATCTCCTGCCGCGTCAGCGCATGCAGAACGGGCTCAAGGCGAAGGATATCCGCATCAGCGCGGGCGTCTGGGCGGAGATCATCCGCTCCTATACACGAGAGGCGGGTGTACGTGAGCTCGAGCGCGCCATCGGGCAGATCTGCCGCAAGGCTGCGCGCAGGATTGTCGCCGATGAGAAGCCGCCGATCGCCGTGACGAAGGCGAATCTCACGGACTTCCTCGAGCGTCCGAAGTACCATGCCGCAAAGCAGGAGAAGAAGCCGCTGGTCGGCGTTGTGACGGGACTTGCATGGACGGAGGTCGGCGGCGATGTCCTGCGCACGGAGGTCAACATCCTGCGCGGCAAGGGCAAGCTCATCCTCACGGGACAGCTCGGCGATGTCATGCAGGAATCGGCGCAGGCAGCGCTCTCCTATGTGCGCAGCCGTGCGGATGCGCTCCATCTCGCCGAGGACTTCTATGAGAAGGACGACATCCACATCCACCTGCCCGAGGGCGCGATCCCGAAGGACGGTCCGTCCGCCGGCATCACGATGGCGACGGCGATGATCTCGGCGCTCACGGGGCGCAAGGTGCGCTCCGATGTCGCCATGACGGGGGAGATCACACTGCGCGGGAACGTCCTACCCATCGGCGGACTGAAGGAAAAGACCCTCGCCGCCTATCGCGAGGGGGTCAAGACCATCGTCCTGCCGCAGGAGAACGAGCGCGACATCGAGGACATCCCCGATGCCGTACGCTCCTCCCTCGAGTTCGTTCCCGTGGCGCATATGGACGAGGTGCTGCGGGTCGCCCTCTATAATTAACGTGGAGGTGTGTTTTGACCGAACATGTTGTGATTACGAAGGCGACCTACCTCGCCTCCGCCGTGCGGCGCGATCAGTACCCTGAGGAGCGCCGTCCCGCCGTTGCTTTTATTGGACGCTCCAACGTCGGGAAATCCTCCCTCATCAACTCGCTGACGCGCATCCGTCAGCTCGCGCGCGTTTCCTCGAAGCCGGGTAAGACGCAGACCATCAACTTCTATGAGCTGCTTTTGCGGATCGATGGGGGAGAGGAGCGGCACCCCGTTCACCTCGTCGATCTACCGGGCTACGGCTATGCAAAGGTGGGGCGTGAGAGCCGCAAGACATGGGCGAAGTTCATCGAGGAGTATTTCCTCCATGCCGAGGAACTGCGCTTCGTCTGCCTCCTGCTCGACATTCGTCACACGCCGATGGAATCCGACTGCCGCATGTTCTCGTGGCTTGTGGAGCATGACATTCCCGTGCTTGTCATCGCCACGAAGGCGGATAAGATCGGGAAGAATGCACGTAATGCACAGATTGCAGCGATTCAAAAAAAACTCGGCGTGCCCGAGCTGACCATTCTCCCCTATGCCTCGACAAAAAATGAAGGGCGTTCAGATTTACTTGACGTGATGGCGGAATATCTGGTAGAATAGGCACAGAAAGAAATGAATTCGGTTCATATTTTGTGCCCCAAGCGCGGACGCTTGCTGCGTGCGTGCCAAGCCCCTGAGCAAGGCGGAAATCTGCGGGTGCAGAAGTGTTCCGCGCTGTGTATTATGGGGGTTGTTTGTGATGACTGCGCTTACGGATTTTGACAAACGGCTGCTGAACCTCGTGCAGGGAAACCTACCCGTGTGTTCGCGGCCGTTTGCGCGTTTGGGAGAGATGCTCGAGACAACGGAGGAGCATGTACTGAGTCGCTTGGAGGAGCTAAAACGGGAGGGGTATCTGCGCCGCATCGGCACCTTCTTCAACTCTGAACAGCTCGGCTATCGCGGTACATTGATCGCCCTGCGCGTTGCAGAAGGACATATTCCGAATGTAGCGCAGGTCATCAACCGCTATGCGGGTGTGACGCACAACTACGAGCGTGAGGGGCGGTATAACCTCTGGTTCACGCTCCTGAGTCCGTCGCGCAGCGCAGAGGAGAAGATTCTCGCCGATATTGCAGCGCTGCCGGGCGTCGAGCAGCTGATGAGCCTGCGTGCGAACAAGCGCTATAAGATCAACGTCCAGTTCAAACTCGCATAGCCGTGGGAAGGTATAGAAATACGATGACAGAAGAAATCGAGATCGAGGAGATCGACAAGAAGATCGTGCGCCTGCTGCAGGGGGAATTCCCACTCGTTGCAGAGCCGTACAAGGAACTCGCGGTAGAGATCGGCATCACGGAGGAGGAACTGCTCGCGCGCATTTCTGCTATGCGCGAAGAGAAGAAGATCCGCAAGATGGGCGCCGTTCTGCGGCATCGCGAGGTCGGATTTACAGCGAACTCGCTCTGCGTCTGGAACGTGCCCGATGCGCGCATTGACGAGGTGGCGCGCTGCATGGCGGACCATCCGCGTGTCTCGCATTGCTATGACCGTAACCGCGAAGCAGACTGGCAGTATAACCTCTATACTATGATCCACGGCTACAGCCGCGAGGAGTGCGAGGGCATCGCTGCCGAGCTTGCCGCCGCTACCGGCATTGACGACCGCCGTATGCTTTACACCAAGAAAGAGTGGAAGAAAACTTCCATGAAATATTTTACGGAGTAATGCAAACATGAAAAAGACCTTGAACCCCCTGTAGCTCTAAGAGTATAAGGTGATTTCAAGGTCTTTTTGATTTATGGAAAATGGGCGCTTATTCATCGAATATATCTGCATGAGTTCCGGTCTCGACAAGGGTCAAGGTTAGGATGTCATTTTCAACGAGATATACGAGCAACCAATCCGGTTGAATATGGCACTCGCGAAAGCCCGCCCAATTCCCGTGGAGTTCGTGGTCACGGTATTTGGCATCCAGCCTGTGTCCCTGTCTTAGTTCCTCGACAACAGCGTCTAATAGGTTGAGGTTCAAGCCGCGTTTCTTGGCGTGCTTGTAACTTTTCTTATAAGCGTTGGTGAACTTGATACGATAGGTCATTCTTCCAATGCCCTCTTCAAATCGTCCATGTTGTCATAGCTAGGGATATTCGGGTCACGGGAGATCCTTCTTGCTTCTTCCATAGCGGCTAAGATGTTTTGCTTATAACGGGGCATTTCGATAGTAAACGGGATACCTCCACGAAGGACACACTGATGCAAAAACATATTGACAGCACTGGACATGTCCAGACCAAGCCCCGAAAATAAAGCTCCGGCCTGCTCTTTTATATCACGATCAATTCTTATTTGAGTAGGGACAGTTGACATGGTAAACACACTCCTTCCTTTTAGAAAAGTATAGCTTGTTCGGTTTACAATGTAAAGCAAAATAACTTATAATGTTGTAAAAATCCCGAAGGATGATCTCAAGTCCTTCGGGATTTTCTATGCTGTTTAGAGTGCCAAAATCTGATCGTGTAGCCCCTTGAGCTGCTCGGCGGAGGGAACGTAGAGCATGCGCACCTTGTCCATGACGATTTCGCAGCCGCCTGCCTTGAGCTCGTCCTCAATCTGCTGAATGCTCTGCCCGCCCCAGCCGTAGGAGCCGAACGCGAACGCCTTGCGTCCCTTCGGGGCAAGTCCCTTCATGTAGCAGAGGAAGCCCGCGATGGTGGGGAGCATCTCGTTGTTGAGCGTCGGCGAGCCGACGATGAGATACTTACTCGTGAGGACATCCGTCATGATGTCGGCGTGCGTGTTCTTCTGGATGTCGTAGTAGCCGACGGAGAAGCCCTTGTCGATGAATGCCTCAGCAATGGTATGCGCCATCATTTCGGTGGAGTGCCACATCGTGTCATAGACGATGACGGCGCGATCCTCGGTCTCGCCGAGCGACCACTTGTTATAGAGGTCGATGATCTCAGGGATGTGGGAGCGCCATATGACGCCGTGACCCGTTGCAATCATCTCGATGTCGAGACCGTGGACTGCCTTGAGCGCCGTCTGTGCCTGCTTGGCGTAGAGGAAGAGGATGTTCGCGTAGTACTTCTTTGCCTCATCGATGACAATCGAGAGGTCGTTGTCGTCGTCATAGCGCTTGCCCGAGGCGTAGTGCTGCCCGAATGCGTCGTTCGAGAAGAGGATCTTCTCCTCGGGGCAGTACGTTACCATGCTGTCCGGCCAGTGGAGCATTGGGGTCGGGACGAACGCCAGCGTGCGCTTGCCGATCGAGAGTGTGTCGCCCGCCTTCACGGTCTCATAGGGCATCTCTCCGTAGTAGGCGCGTAGTCCCTTCAGCCCGTTGGGTGCGCTTGTGACGACCTTCGCATTCGGTGCGAGGCGCGAGACGAGCGGCACGCCGTACGAATGATCCGGCTCGACGTGGTTCGAGATAATGTAGTCGATCTGCGATGGGTCGATGACAGAGGAAATGCGTGAGAGCATTTCTTCCTCGAAGCCATGCTTGACGGTGTCGATCAGCGTGATCTTGTCGTCGATGATGAGATAGGCATTGTAGGTCGAGCCGCGCTGCGTGTCGTAGCCGTGAAAGCTGCGCATCGACCAGTCGATAGCCCCGACCCAGTAGATGTCATCACGGATTTTGATGGCGTTCATGAATTGCTCCTTTCGATGATAAATCATTTATACAACTTATAGTTTCTTCTTATAAATAAGAATTATGTTTATAGAAGTATTCTAGCCTAATTCCAAATCTTTTGCAACAGGAATTTCAGCGTATTTTTCCGCGCAAAGCGGGCGGAATATGGGCGCTTTCTTGACAGATGATTTTGCATACGGTATAATATTTATGACGAAAGCCGCACAAAAACTGGGAGAAAACGACTAGAAAAGGAAGGACCTTCATGCTAGAAAAAATTCTGGTCTTTGACACCGAGACGACAGGTTTTCGCAGCGATGACGAGGTATTGACGCTTGCCGTGGTAAACGGCAATGGGATGACTGTGGTGGACGGGATGTATGCGCCCGTACGCAAGACTACATGGCCGGACGCGGAGAAGATCAATCGGATCTCTCCGGCAATGGTTGCAGACTGCCCCCCGATTTGCACGCAGCAGGCAGAACTCGAGCGGCTGTTCAACGACCCGGACACCATGCTCGTTGGGTACAATATCGAGTTTGACATTCGCCTTTTGGCACAGTCTGGCATCCGTATCACGAATCCGAACCGCCATGATGTGATGCTTGCCTTTTCGGAATTTCGCAAGGTTCCGGATGCACGGCGCGGCGGATATCGCTGGTGGAAGCTCACGGAATGTGCGGACTATTACCGTTACGACTGGGGGACAACGCAGGCACACGGAGCGCTTGCGGATACCTTGGCAACACTCTACTGCTACCAAAAAATGCAGCAGCCCATATACGAGGAACAGAGTTTGTTTTAACGCAGAGCAAGGAGAGGAGGGGATGCTGTTATGGCGAAGCGACCATATGGGAGCACTCCGAGTCCCGCAGAATCTATACGGGAGCGTAAGAAACGGGAGCTGGAACAGGGACTTGCACGCGTGCGGAAAAAGCGCGCCTCCTATCAGCGTAAGATCATCGGGACAGCGCTTGTTTTCTTCATCATTCTCATCATTCTGTGTGCGCTTATGCCCAGTGATGATGGGGCAAACTATGACGGCAAGTGGAACAAGGATGTGAACTCGCGTCAAGCAAAGATTTTGCAGAGTCTGCAGGATAATTTTAAGTAGGTGCTTGTCATTTTTCAAAAACCGCGTATTCTTATAGAGGGAACGCGGTTTTTTATTGGAGGAGTTGTTTGCATGAAATTCCAAGAGGTCATCCTCGCATTGCAGGAGTTCTGGTCGGGGCAGGGATGTATCCTCGCCCAGCCCTATGACGTGGAGAAGGGCGCGGGCACGATGAGCCCGTGGACGTTTCTGCGCGTCCTCGGTCCCGAGCCGTGGAACGTCGCCTATGTCGAGCCGTCGCGCAGACCTGCGGACGGACGTTACGGGGACAATCCGAACCGTCTCTATCAGCACCATCAGTTTCAGGTCATCATGAAGCCCTCGCCGGACAACATTCAGGAGCTCTACCTTGAGAGCCTTGCGCGTCTCGGCATTCGCGCCGAGGAGCATGACATCCGCTTCGTCGAGGACAACTGGGAGTCGCCGACGCTCGGTGCGTGGGGACTCGGCTGGGAGGTCTGGCTCGACGGCATGGAGATCACGCAGTTCACGTATTTCCAGCAGGTCGGCAGTCACGACGTGAAGCCCGTCTCCGTTGAGATCACCTATGGTCTCGAGCGTCTTGCCATGTATATTCAGGGCGTGGAGAACGTCTATGACATTGCGTGGACAGAAGATGTGACCTATGGCGATGTCTTCCATCAGAACGAGTTCGAGCAGTCCACCTATGCATTCGATCTATCCGATGAGGCGCTGCTCTTTGATCTCTTTGACAAATACGAGGCGGAGGCGGTGCGCGTCATCGGTGCGGGGCATGTGCATCCCGCGCACGACTATGTGCTGAAATGCTCGCATACGTTTAATCTGCTCGATGCGCGCGGCGCGATCAGCGTCTCGCAGCGGACAGCGTTCATCGGGCGCGTCCGCAAGCTCGCGCGTCTCTGTGCGGAGGCGTATCTCGCACAGCGGGAGGCGCTCGGCTATCCGATGCTGAAGAAGGAGGGGAAGGTATGAGTAAGGATCTGCTGCTCGAGATCGGGACGGAGGAAGTCCCGGCACATGTCATGCCCCATCTCCTCGCCGATCTGAAACGGCTCGCGGGCGATCTCCTCGCGGAGCATCGCCTTGGCTATGAGGGTCTGCGTACCATCGGTACGCCGCGTCGCTCTGCTCTTCTCGTGACGGGGCTTGCGGAGCGTCAGGAGGATGTGAGCACGGAGACGCGCGGCCCCTCGGTCGACATTGCCTTTGATGCGGAGGGGAATCCGACGAAGGCGGGCGCGGGTTTTGCGCGCGGGCAGGGAATCGACCCTGCCGAGCTCATTCAGCGCGATGGCTATGTCTACGCCTCCGTGCATGAGAAGGGGGCGGAGACGGCGACGCTCCTCGCGGAGCTTCTGCCGGAGCTGATCCGTGCGATTCCCCTGCCGAACAGCATGCGCTGGGGCGATCTGGACTTCCGCTTCATCCGCCCAATCCGCTGGATCGTTGCGCTCTACGGGAATGAGGTCGTGCCCTTTACGCTCGCAAATGTGGCGAGTGGGAATGCGTCGCGCGGACATCGTACGCTTGCCCCTGAGGCGTTCATAATCGCTTCGCCCGCCGACTATGAGGCGGCGTGTGAGAAGGCGTACATCATCGTCGATCCCGAGCGTCGCCGCGCGATGATCTGTGAGCAGATCGCGGAGACGGCAAAGGCGTGCGGCGGTACGGCGGAGATCACGCCCGACCTCCTCGAGGAGGTGCTCTACCTCGTCGAGTATCCGACAGCGCTCAGCGGCGCGTTTGAGGAGAAATACCTCGCGCTCCCCGCAGAGACGGTCATCACGCCCATGCGTGACCATCAGCGCTATTTCCCTGTCAAGGCGGCGGACGGCAGCCTCCTGCCCGTCTTCATCACGGTACGCAATGGCGGCAGGAAACATCTGGATGTGGTTGCGCACGGCAACGAGCGCGTCCTGCGTGCACGCCTTGCGGACGCACAGTTCTTCTTTGACGAGGATCGCAAGAAGTCCCTCGCAGAGCACAGGGAAAAACTCAAGACGGTCGTCTTCCAGCAGGGGCTTGGCTCGATGTACGAGAAGACGGAGCGCCTGATGGGGCTTGTCACGGCGATTGTCGAGGATATTGTACCGGATGAGGAGTCGTACGAGACGTTGGCGACGGATGCGCGCCGAGCGGCGGAGCTCTCGAAGGCGGATCTCGTGACGGGCATGGTCACAGAGTTCACGGAACTGCAGGGCATCATGGGGCGCGAGTATGCCCTCCTCGACGGCGAGAAGCCGGAGGTTGCGCGTGCCATCGACGAGCAATATATGCCTCGCTTTGCGGGCGATGCTCTGCCCAAGACGGATCTCGGCTTCGCCCTCAGCGTTGCGGACAAGATCGACAACATCGTCGGCACGTTCAGCCGTGGCAAGATTCCGACGGGCTCGCAGGATCCCTTTGCGCTACGCCGTCAGGCACTCGGACTCGTACTCATGCTGATCGAGCAGGAGAGCGGGCTGCTGCTCTCTGATCTCGTCGATGAGGCGTGTGATCTCTATGATCTCGATGATGCGGCGCGCGACAAAATGCAGTCAGATGTCGCGGACTTTATCCGTCTGCGCCTGAAGAACGTCCTCACGGAGCGTGGCGTGCGCTACGACGTGCAGGAGGCTGTGCTTGCGGATGTGGACTTCGTCGCGGATGTACCCGTGCGCGCCGCCTATGTGGAGCGTCTCCTTGCATCGGGCGGTGCGGATGCTCTCGTGCAGTCCTTCGTGCGTGTCGGCAATATTGCGCGCACGGCAGAGGCGGGCGTGGTTGATGCGGCGCTCTTTGCCGCAGACGAGGAGGGCGCGCTCCTCTCGGCATATGAGAATGCGGCTGCGGCTCGCGACGATGGTGCGGATCCGATGGCAGCCGAGCAGATGCTTGCAAAGGCGATCGATGCGTTCTTCGATGAGGTTATGGTCATGGATAAGGACGAGCGCATCAAGGCGAACCGCCTGAGTCTTCTCAAGGCGATTGACAACTACCTGCTCGAGACGGCAGACTACAGCAAGATCGTACTGAACTGACAGCTATACGCTGAAACAAAACGCAATGGTGGAGTTGCTGCACGATTTCAATTTTGAATGTCGTGCGGCAGCCCACCATTTTTTCTTTTGCCTCTACTCAAATCTCCGTCTTTATGGTATTATGTGCAAGTTATAAAATGATAGGGGTTATCATTGTTGGGAGTCTATACTTATTGGGAGGTGACAATTTGGATGTTACGATGAAGGAAAAGTACCTGTCATGGGGGGCGTCGTTCGGGATTCATTTGTGCATTCTAGCGACGGCGGCAGCGATGGGCCTTTTCTCTATCGCAACGGAGAGTGAGAAACGACCGATCGACGTTGTGATCTACGATGTGTCTGCGCCGGAGAGCACGCCGGCACCTGCGGCAGAAGCGGCGCCGCCCATGCCGAGTATCGACGACATTCCGATCGAGCCGCCGAAGAAGGAGCAGCAGGAGACGCAGGAGCAGCCAAAGGATACGCCGAAGACAGCTGCAACGAATACGAGCGCTGCACCGAGCACGTCGCAGGGGACAAGTGAGCAGCCGAGCGCTGCATCTTCGACGGGCAGCGGCGAGAGTTCGGGGCGTGATGCGGCGGCGGCACAGCGTCCGCGCACACCGCCGCGGCTTCTCTCCGGCTCTGCGCCGGTCTATCCGAAGGATCTCGAGCGTAAGGGGATTACGGGGACGGTCGGGCTTGCCATCGTGGTTGGACCGGATGGCGGCGTACAGAGCGTCGACATTTCGAGCTCGTCGGGGCAGTCTGAGCTCGATCAGGCAGCGATCGCAGCGGCGTATACGTATCGCTTCGAACCTGCACGCAATATCTATGATGAACCGGTCGCATGCCGGGTCAACCGCTCGTTCTCCTTCTCCTAAGAGGGAGACAAAGGAATTGGAAGTTGGGATTACATGGAGGTTACAATGAAATACGAGTCCAAGAAGCTGACGCGCCATATCTGCATGGCACTTTCTGCCGCCGCCCTCACACTGTCGATGACGGCATATGCAGCGGAAAGTGCGGAGGAGTAGGCCGTCTATGATCTCGATACGGTCGAGATCGTCGGACAGCGCCCCGTATCGCAGCCCGTGGAGACGCCTGTGGAGCCGGTCGCAGAGGGACGTCCGAATGTCTATGCGGGAGGGCAGATTGCACGCGAGAGCACGCTCGGCGTCCTTGGCAAGCGCGACTTTATGGATGTGCCGTTCAACGTCACATCCTTTAACAGCGATCTCATCGAGAACCAGCAGGCAAACTCTGTGGTCGATGTCATTGTCAACGATCCGTCTGTATCGAATCTGACGCTCTCGTCGGTTTCGCAGGCGTGGATGATTCGCGGCTTTAAGGCACAGCAGCAGGATACGCAGATCAACGGACTCTATGGAGTTGCGCCGCGTTTCTACGGCGGCATCGAGTATGTGGATCACGTCGAGGTTTTGAAGGGCCCGGGGGCGCTCCTCGGCGGCATGGCGCCGAATGGATCGGTCGGCGGCACGATCAACTTCATCACGAAGCGTGCAGGAGCAGAGCCGAAGACGAGCGTGACACTTTCCTACGGGGCGAAGAGCCAGTTCACGCAGCACGTCGATGTCAGCCGCCGCTCGGATGACGGCAAGCTCGGCGTGCGCGTCAACCTCTACAACAACAAGGGCGGCACGGCATATCAGCAGGAGCGCGTCGATACGCACGCGGGCTACATCGGGCTTGACTATACAACGGACCGTAGCCGTACGACGTTCGATGCGGGCATTATCAGCAACCGTATTGACAATGCACAGTATCGCCTCCGTTTCATAGGAAATGCGCTTCGCAATATCACGGCTCCGCCGCGCGTTGACATTAATTCCAAATTCGGCGCGCCGGGTACCTTCCGACAGGTGCGGGAGCGTTTCGGCGTTCTGCGCAGCGAGTACGACCTCGATAAGAATATCATGGTCTACGGCGCACTCGGCATGCGCATCACGAATCAGGATACGCTGAACAATTTCTTTGATATGCAGCAGCTGAACGGTACGTCGAGAGTCAGCTATCGCTACAACAATCAGATCAATAAGGCGTATTCGGGTGAAATCGGAGTCAAGGGGAAGGTCGATACGAAGGGCGTCGATCATGAGCTGACGGTCGCGGCGAACTATATGCACTATAAGCGCTATATGAATCAGAATCAGTTTACACAGAGAATTGGTGGAGTTCCTATCCAAGGGAAGCCATATACGACCTCGATCTATGCTCCCGAGTGGAAGGATGTCGGATCGTATCTTGGACCGCTTGTGCGTCGTACGCCGCTGAATGATTCGAAAACACTGCGCAGTATTGCGCTTACAGACGTTATGACGACGAATGACGGACGCTGGACGTTTGTTCTGGGGGGACGCTATCAGGAGATCGTTGTGGATGGGATCAAGGCTGGGACACATTATGAGAAGGCGAAGTTCTCCCCTGCCTATGCGATCATCCATAAGTTGAATGATAAAGTTTCGCTTTATGCGAACTATATCCAAGGTCTAAATCAGGGGGATGAGGTTACCGAGACAAGTGCTCCAAACTATGGGGAGCAGCTCGATCCCTATGTTGCCAAGCAATATGAATTTGGGACAAAATTTGACCTCGGCAAGGTCGCGACCACAGTGAGTGCGTTCAGCATTACAAATCCGGGAAAAATTCAGGATCTGACGACAAAGATTGTTTCGGCGGGCGGCGAGGTGCGCAGCCGCGGTCTGGAGTGGAACTTCTTCGGTGAGCCTAAGGCGGGCACGCGCTTCACGGGCGGTATGATGTGGATGGATGCACGTCACAAAAAGACTGCAGGCGGGCAGTATGACGGAAACCGCAAGGAAGGTCTGCCGCGCTACTCCGCTGTTCTCGGCGTGGAGCAGGACATTCACGGCGTGGAGGGACTGACACTCACGGCACGCATGACCTACAATTCCTCGGCATTCGTCAACCAGGCAAATACGATTCGCGTATCTCCGTGGGTACGTTGGGACATGGGCGCACGCTATAAGTTTAATGCGGGTGACACGCCCGTGACCGTGCGTGCGGATGTCTACAATCTCTTCAATCGGAACTACTGGCGTGCACTGGATGAGAATGCGGCGTTCCTTGAGGCTGGTCGCACCTTTATGCTCTCCGTAACCGCAGATTTCTAAGATATTGTTTGTTTCTACCGGCTCGCGCTCTGGCGGCGTGAGCCGGTTTTGACGTAAGGGGGGTACTATGGAAGGAAATACTGCTGCTGCGGCGGAGCCGCGCTCTGTCCTGCCGCAGGCAGCACTCTCTCTTGTCCTCTGCATCGCGCTCGCGGGGGCGTGTCTGCTCTCCCTCTGGGTCGGGGCGCAGGACATCAGCATCGCGACGATCATGCAATCGTTCACGTCCTACAATGCGGCGAACGTGCAGGAGATGATTGTGCAGACGCTGCGCTTTCCGCGCCTTCTGGCAGCGCTCACCTGCGGGGCGAGCTTTGCCGTTGCGGGGGCGATCATGCAGGGGGTGACGAACAACCCGATGGCAAGCCCTTCGATTCTGGGCATCAATGCCGGAGCGGGGTTCGGGCTTGCCGTTGCGATGATTTTGTTCCCGCAGGGCAGTCTCGGACTGTTGCTTGTCTTTTCATTCGCAGGTGCGGCGATTGCGACGCTTGCCATCTTTCTGCTTGCACAGGCAAAGGGCGCAGGGCGCGGCGCGGTGTTCCTCGCGCTCGCGGGTACGGCAATCGGCGCGGTGTTCGGTGCTGTGACACAGGCGATGACCGTCTATTTCGAGGTGGCGCAGGATATGTCCTACTGGACGGCGGGCGGCATCAGCGGCGTACGCATGGAACAGTCGCTCTTTATCCTGCCGTGGACGATTCTGGGGCTTCTCATGGCGATGGGGATTGCGCGCTCTGTGACGCTGCTCGCGTTCGGCGAGGAGGTCGCCATTGGGCTTGGGAGCAAGATTCAGCGCATCCGCATCCTCGCGGGGATCACGGTGCTGATCCTTGGCGGCTCGGCGGTTGCGGTCGCGGGTCCTGTCGGCTTTGTCGGTCTTGTGACGCCGCATATCGCACGCAGGATCGTCGGCATCGACTACCGCAAGGTCATCCCGCTCTCAGCGATTCTCGGAGCACTCCTCGTGGTCGTCGCGGACATCGTCTCGCGCACGATTCATCCGCCGTATGAAACACCGCTTGGCGCGGTGACGGCGCTCGTCGGCGTGCCGTTCTTCCTCTGGCTGATCCGCCGAAAGAGAGGTGTGCGATGAGTGCTCTGCAAAAGCGTTTCTACCTATACAGCGCGGTATTTATCGTGTTGATTGCCGTCATGTTCGTCCTGCATCTCGGGACGGGCTTTGCAGATCTTTCCTATGTGGATCTTGCGCGTATCCTGCTCGGCGGCGGAACGGCAGAGGAAAATATGACTGTGTTTGACTTCCGCATGGTGCGCTCCGTGCTTGCCCTGCTCATCGGCGCGGGACTGGCTCTGGCGGGGCTTGTTTTTCAAACGATCTCACGCAATGAGCTCGCAAGCCCCGGCCTCCTCGGCGTGAATGCGGGCGCGGGCTTTGGCGTTCTGCTGCTCATCTACTTCTCGGATACGGCGAGCTCGTCGCTCTGGCTACAGCCGCTCGTCGCGACGATCGGGGCGGCTGTGGCGGCGATCTTCATCTACCGCATGAGCTACGAGAAGGGGAAGAATCTCTCGACCTATACGCTTGTCCTGATGGGCATCTCGCTCACTGCGGGCATCCATGCGATCGAGATGATGCTGATCGTGCGGCTCAGTCAAGAGAAGTTCAGTCAGGTCAATACGTGGATTATCGGCAGTATCTTTGGCGGAACGTGGGAGCACGTCGCTCTGCTGCTTCCGATCATTCTCCTCCTCGCCGTGTTCTTCTATCTGCGGCAGACGGATCTGGACGTGCTCGCGCTCTCGGATGAGACGGCAATCGGGCTCGGCGTGCCGCTGAACCGCGCACGCTTCCTCTATCTGATGGCGGCGGTCGCACTTGCGGCCTCCTGTGTCGCCATTGGCGGGAGCATCGGATTCGTGGGGCTGCTCTGTCCGCACATCGCGCGGCGGCTCGTCGGTGTGCAGCACGCACGCAGCATCCCTCTGACTGTGCTCATTGGGGCGCTGCTCGTTGTGTCGGCGGACTGGGTGGGGCGCGTTATCATCGCACCCGATGAGATGCTGCTCGGCATCGTCATCGCGCTCATCGGCGCACCGTATTTCCTGTTTGTTCTCGCGCGTGCAAAGGCGTGATCCTCGGAGGTGAAACAGCAATGAAATTAACGATAGAACATCTGAAGGCAGGCTACGATAGTGTCGTCATCATCGACGACCTGAGCCTTGCGATCCCCGAGGGGAAGATCACGGCACTCATCGGTGCGAACGGCTGCGGCAAGTCCACCCTGCTCAAGACCATCTGTCGCATCCAACCGCGCCTCGGCGGGCGCGTGCTCCTTGATGGCGCGGATGTGCACGAGGCAGACCCGCGCGCGCTTGCGAAGTCGATTGCCATTCTGCCGCAGAACCCGACGGCACCTGAGGGGCTGACCGTGCGCGAACTCGTATCGTACGGACGCGCACCATACAAGACCTCGTTTTTCTCGCGCACGACAGCGAAGGATCGCGAGATGATCGACTGGGCACTCACGGAGACGAACATGATGGAGTTTCAGCACCGTCCGATCGGTGCGATGTCGGGCGGACAGCGTCAGCGTGCGTGGATTGCGATGGCGATTGCGCAGGATACCGAAATTCTCTTTCTCGATGAGCCCACGAGCTTTCTCGATGTGGCACATCAAATGGAGGTGCTGCGTCTCGTACAGCATCTCAACGAAGCGTACGGCAAGACGATCGTCATGGTGCTCCACGAGCTGAATCAGGCAGCGCGCTTTGCGCATTGTCTCGTAGGAATGTGCTGTGGGCAGCTGCTCTACTGCGGCACGCCCGAGGAGGTCTTTCATAAGGAGATGCTGCACCGCGTGTTCCACATCGATGCGGAGCTGATGAGCGATCCACGCACAGGAAAGCCCATGTGTATTCCGTACTGCGTGAACGAATCGGAGCACTCGGCATGAGGAGCGGGAAGGGGATCGCCGTCCTGCTTGCTCTGTCTGTGCTTGTCGGTGCTGTCGGCTGCGGACAACAGACGGACATTCGTGCGCCGAAGTCCGAAAAAGCACAGGAGGCAGTGGCAAAGGCACGGCGATTCGACCCTGCCGCAGTGCGCGCCGATACGCCTGAGGCGATTGACGCGGAGTTTGCCGCGCGTCTTGTAGATAAGCGCAAGGCGGCGGAGAAACTCTACCGTGAGGAGGATGGCAAGCGCATCCTCACGCATAAATTCGGTGAGACGGAGCTGCCGGATGCACCCGTGCGCATCGTCTGCATCCGCATGGAAGACCCCATGCTCGCACTTGATGCGTCGATGGTCGCCGCCTATAACTTCCCGCAGTACTATCTGCATGATCAGCTTGCGGCGCGCGGTGTTATGACCATCAGCATCAACGACGAGAACAAGACAATCAATCTTGAGCAGGTGCAGGCGGCAAAGCCCGACCTCATCGTCATGCGCGACAGTTTCAGCAAGGGCGTCTATCAGGATCTCTCGAAGATTGCGCCCGTTGCAGCCTTTGACCTCCGCGACTACGAGCGGTCGCTCCTCGCGCTCTCGATGGTTCTCCAGCGTCCTGCGGACGGGGAGGCGCGGCTGCGTCAGTTCTATGATACGGCAAAGCGCGACCGCATGCGGATCAAGGGGAAAATAGGGGATGCAACGGTTGCCCTTCTGCGCATCATGAATAAGGAGGTGCGCCTCTATCCCTACGCGACGAACGACATCAACCGCTTCATGTACGAGCTGCTCAACCTGCGCCCGCCGCAGATGGTGGTGGACATCGACGGAAACGATGCGAACAACGCGATCTCGCTCGAACTGCTGCCCGAACTCGACACGGACTATCTGCTCATCAATGCGGGGTTTGGTCCGAGCAGCCGTCAGAACAGTGCCGTCGCACGCAAGCGGTTCGAGACGATGCAGCGCGATCCGCTCTGGCAGAGCGTGCCGGCAGTGCGCACGGGGCGTATGGATGTGGTGGATGCGATGATCTGGAACGCGCACGGCATCATCTCGAAAGAGATGGCGATGGATGCGCTTGCCGACTGGATGGAGGAGCATGGGCAATGATGCAGGGGCGTAAATAGGTTTGAATTAAACTTTAATTGCCTGCTAAAAGCTGCTTAACACGCCTTTTCTATACTCTTCATGTGCACAAGATCATGAATGGAAGATTCTCAATGAAAGGTGTTGTTTCATATGAAGAGATCGACAAGAAAAAATATGGTTGGCATAACGCTGGGCGTGCTCATCGTCGGCGGGAGCATCGGTTCGCTCGCTCATGCACACGAGCCTGCGGGTCATACTGCGGCTCCGCCGCTTGCGCACGGTCAGATGGACAGCGCACATGCGAACGTCCAGATGAGTTCCGAGGAGATTGCAAAGCATTTGTCTGAGATGTTCAATGTGTCCGAGACAGAGGTAAAACAGGCCATTGATGCCAAGAAGGATCTCTTTGACGTCGGTCAGGCAGCGATGTTCGCCAAGATTTCCGGCAAGTCGTTCAACGATGTTATGGCGATGCGGGACAGCGGAAAGACGTGGGAGCAGATTGGCGATGCCCTCAATATCATGGAGGACGATGTTCAGAGAGAACTGGACAAAATAGAGATCATGCATATCACAATGCGCGGCGATGTGGATGAGAAGACGGCGAATGCGCTCTATGAAGAGGGCTATGCTCCTCACGATATCGATGCGGCGGGCATCATCGCAAAGGCTTCGGGCAAGGATGTGCGCGAGGTTTTGGAGCGCAAGACAATGAAGAACAGCTGGAAGGATGTGGCAAAGGCGTTCGGCGTTGATCCTGCGCTTGTAAAGCCGGAGCGTCCGGACGATCCACCTGCCCCTCATCCGTCGACGAAGGAATAACGGTATCTGAGGAATCACTGAATTTCAGCAAGGCATTGCATTCTGCAGATGGATGCAGTGCCTTTTTATTTGACAAAATTATTTTCTTCCTTTAATATGATGAAGATTGAATGGGGATGATGATATGCGCGTAAAGATGTGCGGGATGAAAACCATCGCGGCGGCGCGTGCGGCAGAGGAAGAGGGCGCGGACTACGTCGGTTTTATCTTTGCTGAAAAGAGCAGAAGATATATTGCCACCGAGACGGCGCGCGAGATTGTGCGTCAGCTGCATCGCGTGCAGACGGTCGGCGTGTTCGTGGATGCGCCGATGGATACGGTGAACGAGATTGCTGAGCTCGTCGGGCTCGACTATGTGCAGCTGCATGGGCACGAGACGGCGGATATGGCGCGGCGTGCGGCATGTCCCGTCATTAAGGCGTACCGCTACGGGGATGATTTCAGCGCGGAGGAGGCTAATGCCTATCCCGCCGAAATCATCCTCGTGGACAGCTATGTCGCGGGTGCAGCGGGCGGCACGGGCACGGCGTTCGGCTGGCAGGAGGCGGCGCGGGAGATTGCACGCGTCACGAAGCCCGTGCTCATCGCAGGCGGCATCACGACGGAGAGCGTCGGGGAGGCGGCAGAGGTCTTTCATCCCTTCGGCGTCGACGTGTCGGGCGGACTCGAGGAGGATGGAGAGAAGTCCGAGGCGAAAATCCGCGCCTTTATGGCGGCGGTGCGTGCGTGTGATTGACAAAATCGCCGTCCTCTACTAGAATGAGGGAATACGTCGAATTATAACAGTCCGAAGGAGGTGCAGCGTGCGCGATATATTAGCCGAAATTGTTGAAAAGAAGCGCACAATCGTGGCGGAGGCAAAGAAGTCCGTGCCGCTCGATGAGCTGAAAGCGAATCTCCCATGTGGTACGTTCCGCATGGCGGAGCACTTCCGATGGTGGGGCTGGGGACTGATCGCTGAGTGCAAATTGCAGTCACCTGCAAAGGGGCGGCTGACCACAAGCCACAGCGTCACGGAGCTTGCCGACATCTATACGGCAGCGGGTGCGGCGGTGCTGTCCGTGCATACCGACCCGCATTTCCTCGGGAGCAACGAGGACTTTGCAGCTGTGCGTGCACGTGTGGACACGCCACTTCTGCGCAAGGACTTCATCATCGACCCCTATCAGGTATACGAGGCGCGCGCCCTCGGCGCGGATGCCGTGCTGCTGATCGTGCGGATTCTGACGCCCGATCAGCTGAAGGAACTCCTCTATCTCACGTGGAGCCTCGGCATGGACGCGCTCGTGGAGGTGCACGACCGCGCCGATCTCGAGATCGCGCAGGAGACGCCGGCAGAGTTCATCGGCATCAACAACCGCAATCTCGTGACCTTTGAGACGAGCGTTCAGACGACCCTCGACCTCCTGCCGTATGCGGACACGAAGCGTACACTCATCAGCGAGAGCGGCATCTTCGCGCGGGAGGACGCCGTGCGCGTTCACGCGGCGGGCTGCAAGGGGGTGCTCGTAGGCGAGGGACTGGTGAAGTCTGCCGATATCGGCGCGTTTGCGAAGGAACTAGCTGAAGTAGGAATAAAGGAGCAATGATATATGAGCAAGAAGGGAAGATTCGGCGACTACGGCGGGCAGTATGTGCCCGAGATCGCCATGCCCGCGCTGAATGAGCTGGAAGAGGCATATCTGAAATATCGTGAGGATGAGGAATTCCTTACGGAGTTTCGCAGCTATCTGCGGGACTATGCGGGGCGTCCGACGAATCTCTACTTTGCCGAGCGGCTGACGCAGCACTACGGAAAGGCGAATATCTATCTCAAGCGTGAGGATCTTCTCCACACGGGTGCGCACAAGATCAACAACGCGCTCGGGCAGGCGCTCCTCGCCAAGCGCATGGGCAAGAAGCGCATTGTCGCGGAGACGGGCGCGGGGCAGCACGGTGTTGCCACGGCGACGGTGGCGGCGCTCTTCGGCATGGAGTGTCATATCTTCATGGGGGCGGTCGATGTCGAGCGACAGCGGCTCAACGTGTTCCGCATGCGACTCCTCGGGGCGACGGTTATTCCCGTTTCGAGCGGCACAGGCACGCTCAAGGATGCAACAAGTGAGGCAATTCGCTACTGGGCGACGAACATCACGGACACCTACTATGTCATCGGTTCTGCGGTCGGCCCGCATCCGTATCCGGAGATGGTGCGCGACTTCCAGAAAGTCATCGGTGAGGAGATTCGCGCACAGGCAAAGGAGCGCTTTGATGCCAAACCGAACTATCTCGTTGCGTGCATCGGCGGCGGCAGCAATGCGATCGGGACCTTCTATGATTTTCGCAATGATGCGGATGTGAAGAAGTTCTGCGTCGAGGGCGGCGGACGCGGCGATGCGGACGGAGACAACGCCAAGACCCTCAGCGGAGCGGGCACGCCCGGTATCCTTCATGGCGCATACAGCTACCTCCTCCAGAACGAGGACGGACAGGTCGTCGAGGCATACAGTATCTCGGCGGGGCTGGACTATCCCGGGGTCGGCCCCGAGCATTCCTTCTTCAAGGACGAGGGCATCGTCACCTATGTCTCTGTAACGGACAAGGAAGCGCTTGCCGCATTTCAGCGTCTCTCGCGCATCGAGGGCATCATCCCCGCGCTCGAGAGTTCGCACGCACTCGCCTACCTCGAAAAACTTATGCCCGAGACGAAGGCGGGCGAGAACGTCGTCGTCTGCCTCTCGGGGCGCGGCGATAAGGATGTGCAAATGGTCGCAAAGGAACTGGGGGAGAAGATCGCATGAGCAAGCGTCTGGATGAAAAACTTGCGAAGCTCCGCGCCGAGGGACGCACGGGGCTCTATATCTACGTCACGGCGGGCTGCCCAAGCGCAGAGGCGACCGTGGACATCGTGCGCCGCGCCGAGGAGGCGGGTGCGGATGTGATCGAGCTTGGGCTGCCGTTCTCTGATCCGATGGCGGATGGTCCTGTTATTCAGGAGGCGAGCGTCATTGCCTTGAAGCAGGGCATGACAATGAAGAAGGCGCTCGAGATCGTCAAGGAAATCCGCAAGCATTCGGAGATTCCTCTGATCGGCATGGGCTACATCAATATGGTGCATCACTACGGCTTTGAGAAATTCGTCGAGGATTTCAAGGCGGCGGGGATGGATGGCGTAATCTTCCCCGACGTGCCGCACGAGGAGTCTGCCGATATGCGCCGCATCTGTGCTGCGCATGACTTCACACTCACGGAGTTCATTACGCCCGGCACAACCGAGGAGCGTATGGCGGAAACGTGCAGGGACGCACGCGGCTTTATCTACTGCATCTCGAACTATGGCGTCACGGGCGTCAAGGAAATCGACTACTCCATCATCGGCGGCGTCTGCAAGGCGGCACGCCGCTATACGGACGTACCGCTCGCCATCGGCTTCGGCATCGGCACACCCGAGGCGGCGGCACGCGCGGGCAAACAGGCGGACGGCGTTATCGTCGGCAGTGCGGTCGTCAAGCAGATTCTCGAAGGCAATATCGACGGCGGTATTCAGCTGATTGCCGATATGCGCAAGGCGCTCGATGCGTAAATGAATAAAAGGCTCACCTGCCGCGTAGCGGGTGAGCTTTTCTGCTTGTTTGGAAAGGCGGGGCATTATGAAATACCTACTCGATACAGCGCATCTCGACGACATCCGTGAACTTTCCGAATACCTCCCCATCGCGGGCGTGACGAGCAATCCAACCATTGTAAAGAAGGAAGGGGCGATTCCCTTCTTTGCCCACATGCGCGAGATTCGCAGCATCATCGGCAATCTGCGCCCTCTGCACATCCAGGTGACGGCACGGGATTACGACGGCATGATGCGCGATGCGGATGCCGTGTTTCGGAATGTGGACGAAAAGGTCTATATCAAAGTTCCGGTCGACTTTACGGGTGTCAAGGTCATCAAGGCACTGAAACGCCAGGGGGCGAATGTCACGGCGACAGCCGTTTACGGCATGGATCAGGCGTTCATGGCACTCGAAGCGGGCGCGGACTGCATTGCACCATATTTCAACCGCATGGAGGCACTCGGTGTCGATGCAGCGTCTGTCGTAGGCAACATCGCGGGCATCATCAATCACTACGGCTACGAGACGGAAATCCTTGCGGCGAGCTTCAAGCAGCCCGCGCAGATCGACCGCGCCATCCTCGCGGGCGCACACTCCGTCACAGTCGCTCCCGATGTCCTGCGGCAGATCTTTGCGAAGAAGGTCGTGACGGAGGCCGTGGCAGCATTTGCCGATGATTGGGCAGGACTCTACGGCAGCAAGACGCTTGCAGAACTCGGTGATTAAAGAAATCGTTATATTTGTTGTTTGACAGGTACTCCCTTTGAACCTCTATATGAGGTGAGAAGGGAGTTCTTTTTGTTAGTATTCTAAGAGGAAATTCAGAATAAACATAGAATTATATGATTGGGGTGTGATAGAGATGAAAGAATATCTTGCACATATACGTCGTGACGAGTCGGCAGAGCAGAGTATTCGTGCGCATCTACTGCGCGTGGGCGACCTTATGGCGGCATATGCAGCAGGTATCGGTCTGTCATCGACGGCGCGCCTCATCGGCATACTCCATGATCTCGGTAAGTGTACGGCGGAGTTTGCAGAGTATCTTGACTGGTGCCGTAAGCATCCGGGAGATTACAGCCGCAGGGGGGAGGTCGACCACGCGACGGCGGGCGGTCAGCTCCTCCTCCAAAGGTATGGGACGGTGGGAGAGAATGAACGTCTCACGGCACAGATGGCAGCACTCGTGATCTTTTCGCATCACTCGGGGCTGATGAACTATCTCGGGGAGGATGGGAAATCGGATTTTTTGCGGCGCGTGGAGAAGAAAGAAGTGCCGCAGCCCGATCTTACATATTATTACGAAAATGTGATTGCGGAGTCCAAACTCGATTTTCTTTTTCAGGAGGCGGTCAGAGAGTTCTCCGCACTCGATGCGAAGATCGTTGCGCACACCACAGAGGGGAGCGAGGCATATTTTTTCTTGTGGGGCATGGTACACAAGCTTCTGCTCAGTATGCTCGTCGACGCAGACCGTCTGGACAGCGCGGAGTTTGAACTAGGAGAGCCCCTCGCGCGAGTGTGGGAGGCATCGGTAATCTGGAAAGATTTTGCGGATAAGCTGGAACAGAAAATAGCAAGCTTTTCGATGCCGCATACCCCGAAGGAAAAGAAGATTGCAGCCCTGCGTCAGGAGATCAGCGACGATTGCCTGCGGGCGGCACAGCATCCAAGCGGCGTCTATCGTCTCTCTGTTCCGACGGGCGGCGGGAAGACCTTTGCAAGCATGCGCTTTGCCCTGCGTCATGCACAGGAGCATCAAAAGAAACGCATCATCGTTGTTATCCCGTACACCTCCATCATCGACCAGAATGTCAGGGAGGTTCGCGCCGTCTTTCAGATGGATGAGGCGATCTTGGAGCATCACTCCAATGTCATCGAGGAGGACGCGGGAGAGGATACGGAGAGTATGGACGTGCGGCGCATCCTCACGGAGCGATGGGATGTTCCCGTGATCTTTACGACGCAGGTGCAGTTCCTCAATACGCTCTTTGCGGATAGCAACACGCCTCTGCGTCGTCTACACAGTCTTCGGGACAGCATCCTCATATTCGATGAGATTCAGACCCTGCCCGTGCGTTGCACCTACTTGTTTAATGCGGCGATGAACTTCCTGAAGAACGTCTGCAATGTCACGGCAGTCCTCTGTACGGCAACACAGCCGCCGCTGGCGCGGCTGGACTTCCCGATTGAGACGAGCGAGCGGGCAGAGCTGACGAGCAACACCGCAGAATTGTTCGAGGGTTTTCGGCGGGTGCAGCTCGAAAATATTTGTGTGGATGGCGGTGTTTCCGTGGATGAGATTGCGGGGACGATTGTGCGGAGTGCGGAGGAGATTGGTGATGTACTCTGCATCGTTAATCTTACGGGGCAGGCACATGATCTTTATACGGCTGTTGCCGAGCGTATACCGTGCTCGGATAGAGATATCCACGTCGTCCATCTCAGTACGAAGATGTGTCCCGCTCATCGCAAGGAAGTTCTGCGTGTCGTGCGCGAGGAGCGCAGGGCTCATAGGGATGGCTCGGAGGAGCGTCTGATCTGTATCAGCACGCAACTGATCGAGGCGGGGGTCGATGTATCCTTTCCCGTGGTCTATCGAGCGCTCGCGGGATTTTCCTCCATCGCACAGGCGGCGGGGCGCTGCAATCGGCACGGGGAAATGGAGCGTGGACTCGTCCGCCTCTTTGCACTCGAACATGAAAATCTCAGCCGCCTCCCAGACATTGCGGAGGGCAGGAAGATTGCACGTGACATGCTTGATCGGACGGCGGCAGATGAGATTCTCAGCCTTGGTGTGATGGATGATTATTTTCGCAGATTTTACAAGGGGCGGAGTGCGAGGGATATGCGCTATCCGATGAAGAGTACGAATACTTTGTTCGACCTGCTCTCTGCCAATGAGGCGGGCTTGCAGGAGGCGGAGGAAAAGGGAGCGGAGCCTGACCTCTGGTTCACACAGGCGTTTCGTGACGCGGGGAGCGCCTTTGCGGTCATTGATTCGCATACGGAAGCCGTACTTGTGCCCTATGCGGACGGGAAGGATATGATCGTCACGCTTGATGACAGGGCTTTCGACAGGAAATCCGTCAGCAGGCAGATGAAAGCGGCGCAGCAGTACATGGTAAACCTCTTCTCGTATGAACTGAAAAAGCTTGCGGGGCTTGGTGCAGTCTGGCGGACGGAGAGCGGGGTGATGGCACTGCGCGAGGAATACTACAATGAGGTATTCGGCGTACAGACAGAGGAGCAGGGGAATACTTACTGTTCTATTTAAGGAGGTGAACATATGAGGAATTCGATTGAATTTCAGGTCTATGGGAGGATGGCTCTCTTTACCGATCCAATCACAAAGATTGGCGGTGAGCGTTCTTCCTACTCCGTGCCGACGTATCAGGCACTAAAGGGAATTACCGAAAGCATCTACTGGAAACCAACCATATATTGGGTGATTGATGAGGTGCGTGTTATGAATCGGATCACGACACAGTCTCGCGGTATGAAGCCAATGAAATATGGCGGCGGTGGAAATGACCTCTCCATCTATAAATATTTGAGCGATGTCTGTTATCAGGTGCGCGCGCATTTTGAGTTTAATTTGCATCGAAAGGAGCTGGCAGCAGACAGGGATGAGCATAAGCATCACAATATCGCAAAGCGGATGGTGGAGCGCGGCGGACGGCGCGACATCTTCCTCGGTACACGCGAGTGTCAGGGCTATGTCGAGCCTGTGACCTATGGAGAGGGAGCGGGGTACTATGACGCATCGGGCGAGATGCCGCTTGGTACGATGTTCCACGGCTTCAACTATGTCGATGAGACGGGCGGCAGTATGCTGCAAGTGCGGCTCTGGCAGCCGGTGATGGAAAATGGTATAATCCGTTTTCCGCGCCCGGAGGAATGCAGCCTCGTGCGCGACATCCGCAAGGTGGGGAGCAAGATGTTTGATAAAAATAGCGTCACCTTCGCCGCAGAGGAATGGGAGCAGATGGAAGGGGGGAGCATATGAGCTGGATGGAGCAGCTGGTGCAGACCTACGATGAAAACGAGCGATTTGCCGGCAGGGAAAACGTGGAGGGAATGCGTGCGCTTCTCCCACCCGTCGGACATATCGTGCAGAATGCCCAGATAGAAATGACGCTGAACACTGACGGGGAACTGATTCAGGCGGAGGCGATCCCCAAGGAGGAGCGTGCAACCCTCATCCCGTGTACGCCTGACTCGGCGTCACGCACATCAAGTCCTTCACCGCATCCTCTGCATGACAATCTCTCCTATATTGCAAGGGATTATTATGACTTTGCAAAGAAAGCGCCGAAGGGCGAGGAAATCCCTTATCTTATGTATAAGAAACTTCTCGGCGCGTGGGCGGAATCGGCGTCCGTCAGTCCGAAAGTGCGAGCGGTCTATCGCTATATTAGCAATCATGATGTCATTCATGATCTGATCGAGAAAAAAGTGCTCTATCAGGACAGTAACGGAAAACTGCTCGAAAAATGGACAAATAAGGATGCGCCGAAACCACCTATTTTCAATGTTGTTGCGGGTGACATCCTGAAAGCTATGGTGCGTTTTCGCGTTGTCTTGGATGGGGATGACTGCCCCGAACTTTGGAAGGATACGGCGCTGCAAAAGGAGTACCAGAGATTTTTTGAGCAGTATTTCTCCGAAGTGGAGGAGCAGCTCTGCTATGCCACGGGCAAGATTCTCTCGGCAACGGATAAGCATGGAAAGGGAATTCGATTTGCCGGGGATGGTGCAAAGATCATCTCATCGAATGATATGAGCGGATTCACCTTTCGCGGACGCTTTGTCGATGGAGATGAATGTATCTCCATCGGCTACGAGAGTTCTCAGAAGGCGATGAATGCTCTCTCGTGGCTGACGCGCAATCAGGGCTATACACATGACGGGCGCGTCTTTCTCGCATGGGGGCGATGTGGACAGACACCGCCGCCCGTATTTGATGATACGGCGAGGCTGACGCGCAGACGCTGCACTGCAGGTACGGCAAGACCCTCCTCGCTGAAGGGCTGGGCAGAGTCTCTGACAAATGCGCTTGCAGGCTATCGTCACGCATTCAAGCAGGCGGAGATGAGTCAGGTCAACGTCATGATTCTCGATGCAGCGACTAAGGGGCGGCTTTCCATCTGCTATTACAGCGAGATGGCGGGTGAGGACTTCATTGAGCGAATCGAGAAGTGGCACAGACACGGATGCTGGCGTCAGCACGGCTATGACAGCGAGAAGGGCGAGCCATTTGTCTATTTCGGTGTGCCGACGCCAAAGCGGATTGCGGAAGCCTGTCATGGGGAAAATGTGGGCGATGCACAGATGAAGCTCGAACTCGAGCGGATCTTTTATGCGATCCTGCAAGGGAATCCCCTGCCCGTGGATATGGAGCGTATGGTGTTGGGGCGCGCGGTCAAGCGGGCGGTCTCAGATGATTACTACAGTTGGCGCAGGCAGATCGTAGAGCCAGCGTGCTCCATCATTGTACGTCGGCTGAATCTGGTAAAGGAGGAATATACCGTGGCGTTGGATGAAACGAAGGATGACCGCTCGTATCTGTTTGGCAGGATGATTGCTGTTGCAGATCAGATGGAGCGCGCGACATATAGTCGGGAGGAGATGGGCAGCCGAACGACGAATGCCATGCGCTATATGGAGATTTTCTCCTCACGGCCTGCGACCACATGGAAAACACTTCACAAGAAGCTGTTGCCCTACCAGCAGAAACGGGAAATGTACGGCGGGAAGGAGCGGAAACTGATTAGTAAGATCGGCAGTATGTTCAAAGAGGAGGACTTTCTCTCGGATCGTCCGCTGGACGGGCGATTCCTGCTGGGATTCTACTGTCAGCAGTACGCCATGGAGCAGGAACGGGAAGAGAATCGCAAGAAGAAAGCTCAGCAGGAGGAGGAAGTATAATGGCTGCATTGACAAAGAAAATTGATTTTATCGGATTCATCATGGTGGAGCGCTCGAACCCGAACGGCGACCCGCTGAACGGGAATCAGCCGCGCACGGACTACAGTGGCTACGGCGAGATTTCCGACGTGTGTCTCAAGCGGAAGCTGCGGAATCGTTTGCAGGATGCGGGTGAAAAAATTCTTGTGCAGTCCAATGAACGCGCAGATGACGGCTGTGACAGTATCCGTGCACGCGTTGAGGAAAACCCTGCAATGGAAAAACCGCTGAAAATGAAGGACAAGGAGCAGGGGAGGACGCGCCTATTTGCCGAGGAGGCGTGTAGGGCTTGGATGGATGTACGTACCTTTGGTCAGGTCTTTGCGCTGAAGAAGGATACGGGAGTAGATGCTGTCTCGGTCGGCGTACGCGGTCCCGTCACGATTCATACGGCCGTCAGCCTCGATCCTGTCACTATCACGGGCGTTCAGATCACGAAGAGCGTCAACAATGAGCCAGGCGATAAGAAAGGCTCGGACACGATGGGCATGAAGTATCGCGTGGACTTCGGCGTATACAAATTTCAGGGCAGCATCAATGTCCAACTTGCCGAAAAGACGGGATTCAATGACGAGGATGCAGCAAAGGTCAAAGAGGCGCTGCTCACCATCTTTGAGAATGATGCCTCCTCCGCGCGTCCTGAGGGCAGTATGGAGATGAGCCGTTTCTACTGGATCGAGCATGCGAATAAGACAGGGGCGGCATCAAGTGCGAAGGTGCATCGCTCCGTGTCAGCACAGAAAAAGGATGGTGTAGATGCGCCGTCACGAATTGATGACTATGTATTTGACGATGCACCGCTCTATGAAATCGGTGGCGTTCTCATTGAAAAATACGTTGAGGGAAGTCTGGTCGACTGATATGAGCTATGCCGAGGGAGAGTACCTCATGCTCTCCGAGATTCAGCACTATGCATTTTGTCCGCGTCAGTGGGCGCTGATTCATCTGGAACAGCATTGGCAGGAAAACGTCCTCACCGTGGAAGGCAATGCCCTCCACGAAAAGGCGCACGACGAGAATATCAAGGAGAAGCGTGGGAAGAAGATCATCGTGCGCGGTATGCGCGTGGCATCCGCCCGACTGGGAATCAGCGGCGCTTGCGATGTAGTCGAGTTCCACGCCGATCCTGCAGGGATACAGATTCCATCCTACGATGGGCGATACTCTGTTATTCCGGTTGAGTACAAGCGGGGAAAGCCGAAGGAGGGGGATGAAGACGTTCTCCAACTGACCTTGCAGGCACTTTGCTTGGAAGATATGTTGGCTACGGATATCCCTGTTGGCTATCTTTACTATGGGGAGATCCGCCGACGGGTCAAGGTGACGTTCTCGGATGAGCTGAAAGAGCGGATTCCTCTCCTCGTACAGGAAATGCGGCAATATATTCGGCGCGGGCATACGCCTATGGTCAAACGCCGCAAAGGCTGTACAAACTGCTCTCTGAACAATGTCTGCATGCCGAAGCTGAAAAGACTTGGATCGGCACAGCAGTATCTTGAAAGGAGGCTTGCAGAGGGATGAAGCCTCTTTTGAATACACTCTTTGTCAATCAGGATGAGGCGTATCTGGCACTGGATGGCGGCAATGTCGTCGTTCTTCGAGAGGATCGGGAACTTGCGCGTTTTCCGTTGCATAACTTCGAGCAGATCACCTCCTTCGGCTATACGGGGGCAAGCCCTGCACTCATGCGGAAATGTGCGGAGGATAACATCGCGCTGACATTCATGACCCCCGAGGGACGGTTTCAGGCGCGTGTCATTGGTAGAACGAACGGCAATGTCCTGCTACGCAGAGAGCAATATCGCCGTGCAGATGACGAGGAGGCAAGCCTTATCCTAGCGCGGAGTTTCATCCTCGGAAAAATCTACAATGCGCGCTGGATCATAGAGCGAATGCGCAGAGATCATGCCATGCGTATTGATGAGGAGAAGTTTCAGAACGTCAGTGCATTCCTTCAAAACTCTTGCCGTGAGGTTATGCAGACCTCAGATTTGGAAACATTGCGTGGCGTCGAGGGCAAGGCTGCCGTCAGCTATTTCTCGGCGTTTGACGATATGCTTCTCAAACAGAAAGAGCAGTTCTTCTTCACGGAACGCAACCGCAGACCGCCGCTCGACAACATGAACTGTCTCCTGTCCTTTCTATACGCGCTCCTCATGAATGATGTGGGGGCTGCGGTCGAGGGGGTTGGACTGGACTCCTATGTCGGCTTTCTCCACCGTGACCGTCCGGGCAGACAGTCACTTGCGCTTGATCTTATGGAGGAACTACGGCCGTTGGCAGATCGTACGGCATTTTCTATGGTCAACACAAAGAAGATCAATGGCAAAGACTTTCGCTTGGAAGAGGGCGGCGCTGTGTATTTGACCGATGATGGGCGCAAGAAAATCATTGAAGCATGGCATGCACATAAAGAGGGAATGATGACGCATCCGTTCTTGGAGGAAAAGCTCAAGTGGGGTCTTGTCCCGCATGTGCAAGCATTGCTTCTGGCACGATATCTGCGCGGCGATCTCGATGCCTATCCGCCCTTTTTGTGGAAATAGGGGATTGCAATGTACGTTTTAATCACCTATGATATTAGGACACGCGATGCAGACGGTCGCAGACGCTTGCGGCAGGTTGCACGAAAGTGCAGAGCCTATGGACAGCGTGTGCAGAACTCCGTCTTCGAGTGCAAGGTCGATCCCACGCAGTGCAAACAGCTGGAACTTGCATTGTCGGATATCATCGACCTGCAGGAGGACAGCCTTCGGTTTTACTATCTTGGCAAGGATAAAGGCCCGAAGGTCAAGCATTATGGCACGAAAGAATCTTACGATCTGGAATCTGCCATTATCATCTGAGCATTCTTCTGGAGTGCGAAGGTGAAGTGAACAGAAAATGTAGCGAAAAGATATAGGTATGCGAACCATGCCGGAGGAGGGGCGTGGGGCAGAATGCCGAGAAAATCATATTTGTGGCGAGTAACACCCATAAATATGTGGCAAAAGAGGGAAGTCGTAACCTCGTTTGCTGTCGCGCCCCGCACGGGGCGCGTGGATTGAAACTGCGTACGTCGCCGCTTGTTTGAGTGCGGCGGGTCGCGCCCCGCACGGGGCGCGTGGATTGAAACTCTGTCCGCGAAGTCCTCAGTGGCGAGGCAGACGTCGCGCCCCGCACGGGGCGCGTGGATTGAAACGGCAATAATCCCCTTGAAGTAAATCTGGTCATATGTCGCGCCCCGCACGGGGCGCGTGGATTGAAACTTGGCATCGCCGGGGTGTGGTATCTGCTCGGCGTCGCGCCCCGCACGGGGCGCGTGGATTGAAACCCTTTTCCACGATGTCGAGTTTTGCGCCGTTCATGTCGCGCCCCGCACGGGGCGCGTGGATTGAAACATCGAGTTGGACGGTGTAGGATCTCTGCTCGCGGGTCGCGCCCCGCACGGGGCGCGTGGATTGAAACAACAATAACCGCCGTAAACGATCATAAGATGGATGTCGCGCCCCTCACGGGGCGCGTGGATTGAAACGACCTCGATCTCGTGGAGTGGAAAGACCTCAACAGTCGCGCCCCGCACGGGGCGCGTGGATTGAAACCCCTCCTGCTTGCCTACCACACGGGAGCACGTATGTCGCGCCCCGCACGGGGCGCGTGGATTGAAACTCCAAAAACTCTGCAAGGATGCGGGACTTGCGCTGTCGCGCCCCGCACGGGGCGCGTGGATTGAAACAACTACGAGGTGGCAGGTCGGGACATTGCCCCGGGTCGCGCCCCGCACGGGGCGCGTGGATTGAAACTTTGACAAAGTAGCAGTCAAGACGTTGGATGTGGTCGCGCCCCGCACGGGGCGCGTGGATTGAAACTGCTTTTGGAACAGTACGCTGTCCGATGGGACAGCGTCGCGCCCCGCACGGGGCGCGTGGATTGAAACACGTTGAGATCGCGCCGAAAAAGCGCATAGTTGACCGTCGCGCCCCCCACGGGGCGCGTGGATTGAAACAAGGATTTTGACGATTTGATCGTTGCGGCGGGCGGTCGCGCCCCGCACGGGGCGCGTGGATTGAAACCA
>NZ_ALKG01000138.1 GCF_000286455.1 Selenomonas sp. FOBRC6 | reverse complement strand
GATCTGCCTGCATTGCCCAGTTTGTGTTGATGACGGAGATGTCCACATCGTCGAGCGTACGCGGCAGCTGCGGCGCCTCGATCTCCTTGAAGACGAGCTTCTTCGGATTGTCGACGACATCCTGCACGGTTGCGGCTGCGCCGACACCGTCCTTGAGCTTCAGCAGACCTGCGCGCTCAAGGAGGAGCAGGGCGCGTCCGCCGTTGGTCGGGTCACTCGGGATGGAGACCTGTGCGCCGTCCTTCACTTCGTTGATGTTCTTGATCTTGTGCGAGTAGATGCCCATCGGCTCGACATGGACGCCGAGGACGTTCACGAGCTTCAGCTCGGGATGCTCGGTGACGAAGTTCTTGAGGTACGGCTCATGCTGGAAGAAGTTCGCGTCGATTTCCTTGTCGTTCGTCGCGAGGTTCGGCTGCACGTAGTCGTTGAACTCGACGATTTCGAGTTTGATGCCTTCCTTCTCAAGCTCGGGCTTTACGACCTCGAGGATTTCAGCGTGGGGAACGGGGGAGGCGCCGACCTTGAGAACCTTCTCCGACTTTGCGGACGAGTTGTCTGCGCCGCTGCCGCAGCCGACGAGGGCAAGCGTGGTGAGCGCGAGGACGAGGGTGAGTAATTTCTTCATAAAAACCTCCTTAATTTAGGAAATAATGGAATCTATCTCTTATTCAGTCGTGCGGCGAGGCTGTTGCCCGCAAACTGCACGAGCTGGACGAGAACGATGAGGATGACGACGGTCGCGATCATGATGTCGGGGCGAAATCTCTGATAGCCGTAGCGAATCGCGAGATCGCCGAGGCCGCCGCCGCCGATCGCGCCCGCCATTGCGGACTCGCCGACGAGGGCGATGATGACCGTCGTGAGCTGGCTGACGATGCCCGGCATGGACTCCGGCAGCAGGACGCGCGTGATGATCTGCATCGGCGTCGCGCCCATTGAGAGCGCCGCCTCAATGAGTCCGTGCGGCACCTCGCGCAGCGAGGTCTCCACCTGCCGCCCGATGAAGGGTACGGAGGCGATGACGAGCGGCACCATCGCGGCTGTTGTGCCGATGGCAGACCCGACGATGAGACGGGTCAAAGGGATGATTGCAACCATCAATATAATAAACGGAATGGAGCGCACGGCGTTGACGACTGCGCCGACCGTGCGGTTGACCATCGGTGCGTCGAGAATCTCCCCCTTGCTCGTGACGTGCAGGAGCACGCCGAGCGGAACGCCGATGGCGGTCGAGATCGCCATGCTGACAATAACCATATAGATTGTTTCGCCCAGCGCCTTAGTGAGGAGCGGCATCATTTCGGCGGACATAGCCGATCACCTCCTGTTTCAAATGCTGTGCGGAAAGATACGTAATCGCAGCCTCGATCTCCCTGCGTTCGCCGCGCATACCGATAATCATGCGGCCGAACGGCAGCTCCTTGATCTGGTCGAGCGTGCCGAAGAGCATCGTGACCTCGATGTCGGGGAAGAGACGGATCATGTCCGCGAGCACGGGATTGTCCGCGCTCTCCCCGAGGAAGGTGAGGCGCAGGAGCATGTAGCTGTCGGGACTCGGCGTCTCCTCGATCGGATTGCCGCGAAATGCCGTCGGCAGCTCGTTCGAGAGGAGGACGCTGATAAATTCCTTCGTAATCGGTTCGCGCGGCGCGGTGAACACATCCACCACGTCGCCCTCCTCGGCGATGACACCGCCGTCGATGACAGCAACGCGATCACAGATGTCCTTGATGACCTGCATCTCGTGCGTGATGACAACGACAGTCAGCCCCATGCGGCGGTTGATGTCGCGGATGAGCGCGAGGATGGACTTCGTCGTCTGCGGGTCGAGCGCGGAGGTCGCCTCGTCGCAGAGGAGTACCTTTGGATCGCTTGCAAGTGCGCGCGCAATGCCGACGCGCTGCTTCTGCCCGCCCGAGAGCTGCGAGGGATAGGCGTCCGCCTTGTCCGCAAGTCCGACGAGGGCAAGCAGCTCCGTCACCTTCGGCTTGATTTCATCGGCGGATTTCCCCACGAGTTTCAGCGGGAAAGCGACGTTGTCATAGACGGTCGCGGAGGACAGCAGGTTGAAATGCTGGAAGATCATGCCGATGTGGCGGCGCTCTTCACGCAGGTCGCACTCACTCATCTGCATGAGATCGCGTCCGTCAATCAGCACCTCACCGCTCGTCGGACGCTCGAGCATATTGATGCAGCGGATGAGCGTGGACTTCCCCGCGCCCGAGAGTCCGATGATGCCGTAGATGCTCCCACGCTCGATATGGAGGTTGATCCCGCGCAACGCGTGAATATCTCCCTCGTATGTTTTGACAATATTTTTCAGATGTATCATTATGGTAGTTTTCCTTTGACTGAGATTCCGATTAAACGTAGCACAGACGCGGCTTTTTGTCAATGTTTTCGCTAACTGATGAAACGTGTTTACGTTAAAATCTTCCTATTCATAAATAAAAAAGATTCTGTTGTCACTGAGGGCAATCTCGGCTATAATAGGTGCAGACCATAGCAGAATACTCTCCTCTGTGAGAAAAGATGTTGCTAATGAGAATCGCTTGCGGTATAATGAACTACCAGACGATTTTTCGGGGGCGTTTTATTGCGCCTTGGCGCAGAGGGGGATATGACAATGCGTTGTCCAGATTTTGAGCATTTGCTCGGCTATCACGCTGCACCCCTGCTGGCGGGTCTGACGGCGGGCAGTCTGCTGTCGTTCCAGAAGAGCCGCTTTCAGGATTTTGAGGCGCTGCTTGCGTCCTACGAACCCTGTTTTTCCTGCAAGGGAATCTCGACATTCCGCGTGGCAGAGGGAGAGGAGTACGTTCTCATCCTCTTCTACCGCGCTGAGCTTGTAGCCCGCGCACTCGCTGTGCCGGAGGCGCAGACAATCCTGTGCGAGGCGGGCTACCGTATCACGGACAGCATGGAGGAGCGGCTCGAGTTCCTGCGTCTCCGTATGCGTGTGCGCAAGACGCTCCCGCCGGAGGTCGGACTCTTTCTCGGCTATCCGCCGGCGGATGTACGTGAGTTCATTACGCGGCGGGGGCAGGATTTCGTCTACAGCGGATACTGGAAGGTCTACACGAACGAGGCCGAGGCACGGGCTCTCTTTGAGGAGTACTCGGTCTGTACTCAGGAGTTCTGTACGCGGTTGGAGGCGGGACGGCCTCTCGCCGAGTTGGTGCAGGCAGTATAGAGGGAGAGGTTGCTCTCCCGGGATTCTATGAGGAGGATTTCACATGGCAAAGGTAGCAGTTGTGTACTGGTCCGGCACGGGCAACACGCAGAAGATGGCAGAGGCTGTTGTCGAGGGCGCACAGGGTGCAGGCGCTGACGTCGAGCTCTTCGAGGTGGACAGCTTCACCGTCGATCAGATCGACAGCTACGACGGGCTGGCACTCGGCTGCCCCTCGATGGGCGCTGAGGAGCTCGAGGAGGGCTCGTATGAGCCGTTCTTCGCAGAGGCTGTCGAGAGCGGCAAGCTCTCCGGCAAGCCCGTCGTGCTCTTCGGCTCGTGGGGCTGGGGCGCAGGTGCTTGGATGGAGACGTGGTCCGAGCGCACGAAGGAAGCAGGCGCAAAGCTTGTCAACACCTTCATTGTCGAGAATGAGCCGGACGAAGAGGGCGTGCAGGGCAGCAAGGATCTCGGCGCAGAGCTCGTCAGCGCGCTCTAAGACGCACTGCATTTTACGATAGAAACGAGAGTCGCTTCATGTAGGCGGCTCTTTTTCTATGCGCAGGGAAGTTCTTTAGCAGGAATTTTTAACCTGTGCAGAGAATTTATACAGATATGCGTTCCATACGGGCGTAGTTGCTTGTATTGGATAGAGATGAAGGGAAAGGGTTGATAGCGATGGGAACTGAGGCAACGGCAGCTGCCGTACAAACGGTGGGCTTCCTGCATCCCGTGATGGCGGATGTGATGACGATACTCTCGTTCGTCCTCGTCGTGGCGAGTGTTGCAATCGCTGCTGTTGCGACGCACTATGCGTGGCGGCAGACAGGAGGGACGGTCGACGTCATCGAGGGACATGTCTCGTGGCTGCGCACGGAGGCGGAGCGACTTTCGGCAGAGATTCAGGCTTCCGTAGCAAAGGATAGTCAGACGGCGATTCAGGTGGCTGGGCTCAAGGAGCAGGTTGGACAGCTGGAGATTCGCATCGCACAGATGGAGGAACAAGCAAAGCTGTTTGCTGCCGACCTGGATGAGCTGAAGACGCGCCCTGTCGCCGCGCCGCCTCCGGCGCCCGAGCCAGAACCGGAGCCTGAGCCTGAGCCTGCGCCGGAACCTGCCCCCGAGCCGGAAGAAGAGGAGATCGACCTCGACGCCCTGCTCGAGAGCAAGCCCATCTGGCAGGATCTGCTCGATGACTATCACGCTATGCGCGAGACCTTTTCCCCCGAGCGCGGTGCGGAGCTTTGCCAGCCGCTCATTGACAAGTATGCGCTGCATCTTCTCATCTGCTCGGATCATGCGGCAACGGAGAACGGCAAGACGATGCCGAAGTTCGAGACGGTCGATGATGTCAACGAGGCGACGTTCTGGGCGTACGACATCCCGGGGCAGCCGAATGACTTCGCCGTCATCCCGAGTCCCATGTTCCCGTACGATCAGAAGATGCATGAGGAAGCGGGGATGAAGGAGACCTTCGCCGTACGCTACGAAGAGGGCAAGAGCTACGATAAGCTCACCGTCGACATGCCCGCGCTCTTCTCCCTGCGCAAGGACAAGTGGAACATCGAGCAGCCGGGGCTGCTGAAGCTCGTGGAGTGAGTGTTGTTTTGAAATGGAAAGGG
>NZ_ALKG01000137.1 GCF_000286455.1 Selenomonas sp. FOBRC6 | reverse complement strand
TGTCACGGCGGAGGTCGTGGGTTCAAGTCCCATCCGGGTCGCCATTTTTCCTTTTGCCTCGGTAGCTCAGTTGGTAGAGCAGGGGACTGAAAATCCCCGTGTCAGTGGTTCGATTCCGCTCTGAGGCACCACCTTGGATATGAATCTCCAGTACAGAAGTAACTGGGGATTTTTTTGTAGCATGATAATGGGGTAGGGGTTGTAAAGGAGATTTTGCCGTGGAATATTTCTCTCAGATTTTTCTCTCGTTCATCGCCTCGTGGGGCTATGTTGCCGTCGCGGTGCTCATGGCGGCGGAAAATGCGTGTATCCCGATTCCGAGCGAACTCATCCTCGGCTTTGCGGGCTATCTCATCTCTGCGGGCCATATGTCATTCGAGGGCGCACTGCTGGCGGGAATGGTCGGCGGATTGCTCGGCTCGATCTTCGCCTATGAGGTCGGCGCGCGCGGTGGGCGTCCCTTCGTCGATCGGTACGGGAAGTATTTCTTCATCAAAAAATCCCACGTCGATACGGCGCAGGATTGGTTTGACCGCTACGGGCTGAAGGCGGTCTTCTTCAGTCGCATGCTGCCCGTGATCCGTACGTTCATCTCGCTGCCGGCGGGCTTTGCGCGCGTCGATCCGAAGCGGTTCTTCACCTACACGATCGCGGGCTCACTCCCGTGGACGGCGGCGATCATCTATGCGGGCATGATGCTCGGGGAGAACTGGACGGATCTCATGGAGTACGGGCACGAGGCGAGTATCATCTTCGTCATCTGCTCCGTGATTGCGATCATCTATTTCTATCTGAAGTGGAAGAAGAAAAAGAAGCGCCATCTGCGGTGAGAGGAAAAAGCCTCCCCCGTCGCGACGGGGGAGGGGAACCATGAACAGCATGGTGGAAGGGGGCGCCTTGAGCGATTACCTGTCTATAACAATGGGGTTGCTGTATGAAGTCACATGAACTTCGTACAACAACCCCTTTTCTTATGTTCGTACTTCCTTAACCGTTGCGGGTGCGGTCTGGAACAGCGAGACACCGAGTCCGACGAGCGCGCCGAGGATGGAGGGGCAGACCCAGCCCATCATGATCTCATAGAATGGGATGTACGCAACGAGCATGGCATGGATTCCCGCATTGCTGAGTCCCGCCGCATGCAGACCGTCGATCAGCGAGAACACGAGCGTCAGCGCCATTGCTCCCTGATAGATGCTCTTGCGCCAGCCGATGGCGCGGTCAAAGAGCGAGAGGATGACGAAGACGATGACGAGCGGATAGATCGTGACAAGGAACGGGATTGCAAGCGCGATGATCTGCGTGAGCCCAATGTTCGATGCGGCAAAGCTGAAGAGAATCGAGAAGAGGAGCAGGCGCTCGTATGAGATGCGCCCCTTCAGCAGCTTGTTGAAGAACATTGCCGCACTTGATGTAATGCCGCAGCATGTCGTCAGGCACGCGAGTCCGATAATGACGGCGAGCAGGAGATTGCCCGCAGAGCCGAAGAAGATACCGACCGCGCCAGAGAGAATCTGACCGCCGTTTTCCGAGTGACCGAGTACCGATGCGCTTGTTGCGCCGATGTAGGCGAGCGAGCCGTAGACAATCGCCATCAGCGTGACCGTGATAAGCCCTGAGACGAGACAGGCGGCGCCGATGGCGCGCGTGTCCGTGATGCCGCGCAGCCGCACGGCGTTCGTTACGAGCGCGCCGATCGCAATCGAGGCCAGCAGATCCATCGTCTGGTAGCCGTCCTGGAAGCCCTGGGCGAACGGTGCCTCGATATAGCTGCCCGTCGGCGCGAATACGTCTCCCAGCGGTGAATGAAATGCCTGCACAAAGAGAATGGCGAGCACGATGAGGAGCGCGGGGGTCAGCATCTTGCCCACGCGGTCGATGATCTTGTTCGGATTCAGCGCCAGATAGTAGGATGCCGCGAAGAAGATCGCCGTATAGATGAGCTGGCCGAGTCCGAGATTTTCCTCCGTGAGGAAGGGGCGTATGCCGATCTCGAACGAGACAGCGCCCGTACGCGGCATGGCGAACAGCGGGCCGATGATGAGATAGAGGATGATGAGCAGTACCGTTGCGAACATCGGCCACGTCTTCGCGCGCAGGAGCGGCACGTATTCGCCGCCGGCAAGCGCAATCGCAGTGATGCCGAGGAGCGGCAGCCCGATGCCCGTCGTCATGAAGCCCAGCATCGCGAGCAGCGTGTGATCGCCCGCCGCCTGACCGAGTGCGGGCGGGAAGATCAGATTGCCCGCGCCGAAGTAGATCGAGAACATCATGAAGCCGAGCGTCAAGAGGTCTTTCTTTTTGAGTGCGTTGATGGCAATTCCCTCCATAATAAAATACACGTGAGCAACGATGAAAAAGCAATATCCTTCATATTATTGCAGAATAACTAGGTACTGTCAAATATTTGCAGGAGTTTGCTGAGAAAAATGTTTTGTCCCTGTCCCCATTTTGGGTGATGTGCCTTGACAGTGATTGTATTCACCGATAACATGACCATGTGAGCAGGAAGCCTTATGACGGCTCTGTATATACTCTAAATTTTAGATTGCGCGAGGTGTCACATGGAGGCATTAAAGGTCGGACGAAGCATCGCATTTCTACGGAAGCGTTATCGCATGACGCAGCGGGCGCTTGCAGATTGTCTCCATATCAGCGACAAAGCTGTTTCCAAGTGGGAGCGGGGACTTGCGATCCCAGATGTTTCGCTTTTGGGCAAGCTGTCCGTTCTCCTTGATACGGATATAGAAAGCATCCTAGAGGGGAATATCGCAAGCTTTGACGTGCGCTGGGACGGTGTTCTCGAAATGAATTATCCGCAGGGGATCAGTGCATCCACGCTTCTGTATGATAAACCGGCGGTTTACCTACAGCTCTCCTATTTTATGCTGGCAGGGATTACGGACATCAGCGTTCTAGGGAAGGACTCCGATGTGGAGTGGGTGAAAGCGCAGCTTGCAGACGGCGGATCGCTTGGCATTTCTCTCCGCTATGGAGAGGAAAGGGAGAGCGATGAACACATCGCAGGGACAATGCGTATTCGTGAACTGTCCTTTCTCTACGGGAAGGATCTGACGAAATCATTTCGGCGCATCCTATATGGAGTACCGCAGTCTTACACGCTCGAAAACTATCAGGGCGCAGCACTGGGGATTCAGTTTGACCGTGCACAGCCGATCCATAAAAGAACCACGTTGAAATTGGAACGTGGTATACTTGCCTTTCCGATAGCATCCCATCAGGAACTACATACGGCATCAAGCCTCATCCATCTGATACAGGAGTCCATGAATGAGCATATAGGCTCCCTGTCCGAGATCGCATATCATCGGGGACTGATACGTGACAGCAAATAAAGGGTAAACTGCACGGCGGTTGTCTATTGTTGAATTTTAGAGGATAATGAGGATACAGATGACATTGTATTTCTTCCGGAGTTAGTGCTATATGGAATACCAACGAAACGGTGATGGGCAAATGATATTATTTATTTATGGAGCAAGCGGTGCAGCCGTAGAGATCTATGATCTGGCTGAAAGGGTCAATGCCTTATCACATAGGTATTCGAAAATTTATCTCATTGACGACTTTGAAGAAGAAACGCAATACTATGGAACCGATCGCGTTCACTTCTCTTCATGTGAGCGGATTGCAAAGGAAGCGTTTGAATTTATTATTGCAGTAGGGGAACCTTCGGCACGTGACCTGTTATTAAAACGAATCGAGGAAAAGGGCTATCAGTTGGCGACCCTCATCGACCCGTCTGCAATGATCTCGCCTACAGCTAAGATAGCAGCAGGCTGTATTGTCAATGCCCAATCCATCGTGTCGTCAAATGTCATTATGGAGAAAAATTGCTTTTTGGGCTTTCATGTGGTTGTCGGACATGATGCACATTTGAAAAGGAATACAGTTGTCTGTCCTATGGCAACGGTCGGCGGAGGGTCAACCGTTGGTGAAAATACGTTCATCGGTCTGAATTCGTCGATGAAGGAGCGTGTGAATCTGGGGAACAATGTATTTGTCGGAATGGGCTCCATGGTCTTTCGGTCGGTGGAGGACGGGGATACGGTTCTTGGGAATCCTGCCAGAGTGACGAAGGGGAATGCAGAGCATAAGGTTTTTAGAAAATAGAGGAAGGCGAGGTTATATCGGTATGACGGAAGAAAAGGTATTATCATTTGACGGTGAGGAACTTCAGAAATATGAGCCGAATCGATATCCGTTTCTTTTTATTGACCGCGTAACGGAATGCGTGCCGGGAAAATATGCCAAAGGATATAAGAATCTGAGCAATAATGAATGGTTTTTTCCAAAACATTATCCCGGTCATCCAATTATGCCTGCTGCTGTTCAGACGGAAGCGCTGAGTCAGATGATTACGATTGCGTTTACTACAATGGACGAGATTGATGATATCAATGTGGAGGGGGCGAACTGGAAAGCAAAGTTTATAAAAGAGATCAGGCCGGGGGATCGATTGGATATTGTGGCGGAAGTAATATCCTATCGAAGAGGAATAGGAAAAGGCGCAGCCAAGGGGTATGTGGATGGCGACCTTGCCTGCGAGGTGGAAGTAACCCTCGTAATTCCATCCATTCTTAACAAGTATCGGCCGAAGAAAGTGGAGAAAAATGCTGAAAGATAAAATTGCAGTTATAACAGGCACAAATCGCGGCATTGGGTTGGCAACGGTCGAGAAATTTGCCGAACACCATGCCTGCGTTTGGGCTTGTGCGAGACAGGCGACAGATACATTTGAAAAAAATATAAATGAGCTATCAGAAAAATATGAGGCGGAGATTCATCCGCTTTATTTTGATGTAACGGATACAGATGCGGTGAAAAAAGCGATCAAGACCGTTGGAGATCAGCATAAGCGCATCGATATTCTGGTAAATAATGCGGGGATCTCTGCGGAGCAATTATTTCATATGACATCCATTAAGATGATAGAAGACAGTATGCATACGAATTTTATTTCTCAGGTAAATTTAGCTCAGATGGTGTCAAGGTATATGATGAGAAAGAAAGCGGGATCTATTGTCAATGTGGCGTCCGTAGCCGGGATGGAGGCGGAAGAAGGCGGCCTTGCGTATGGCAGCAGCAAGGCGGCGGTGCTTTTTTCAACGCAGACAATGGCACTTGAACTGGGGAAATATGGCATAAGAGTCAATGCGGTTTCGCCCGGATTTATTGATACGGATATGTGGCGTGGACGTAAAGATGATCTCAAGGAGAAAATTCTTCGGGAGACACCCCTACGCAGGCAAGGACGTCCGGAAGAGGTCGCCCATACGATTTTGTTCTTGGCCTCGGATATGGCCTCTTTTATTACCGGACAAAATATTGTGGTTGATGGTGGAAGAAAGTCCATGGGGGGGTAATGATAAAGTTGAATGTCAGTGCAGGAGGTTGGTGAAATGTATTTGGATAAATCTCATCCCTATATTGTAGCTGAGCTGAATTCTAGCCATAGGGGGAAAATAGAAATCGCAAAAAAGATGGTCGATGCGGCAAAAGCATGCGGCTGTGATGCGGTCAAGTTCCAGTCGTGGACAGATACATCCTTGTATAGCAAGACGTATTATGCGAAGAATCCGATTGTCAGGCGTATGGTGAAGGGGTTCGCACTCAATCCGGATGCATTGGTGGAGCTGTCCGTGTATTGCAGCGATATCGGCATCGATTTTGCATCCACCCCCTATTCCAAAAGCGAAGTCGATCTTTTGATCGATCCGTGTCATGTTCCGTACATCAAGATCGCATCCATGGATATCAACAACATTCCTTTTCTAGAATACACTGCGGAGCAAATGGTTCCGATTGTATTGTCTACGGGAATGGCGACGCTCGATGAGATCAGGGCTGCCGTACACGCAATAGAGGGAAAAGGGAATCATCAGATTTGTATTCTGCACTGCGTTTCCCTATATCCAGTAGATCATGAACACGTTCATCTGAACAATATGGTGATGCTGAAAAAGGAATTCCCTGAGTGCAGCGTCGGATATTCGGATCACACCATCGGAAGTGAAGCCGCGTGTGCTGCAACGGCGCTTGGCGCAGCGATGATAGAAAAGCACTTTACCTTGGACAACAGCGCGATCGGCTGGGACAATCAGATGGCGACAGAGCCTGAGGTCATGGCACAACTGGTACGGGAATGCCGAAACGTTTCGAAAGCGTTGGGAACATACGAGAGAAATGTGACGAAAGAGGAGATGGAACAGCGGGCGAAGATGCGGCGGAGTATCATTGCTTCGAGAAATCTCTCTGCAGGGCATGTGCTTATGATAGAGGATCTGGACGCAAAAAGACCGGGAGATGGAATACCGCCCAATGAAATTGCTCGTGTGATTGGAAAAAAATTGAAACGCGATATTGAGGTGGATGAGATGCTGATGCCGGATGATCTGGAATAGCACGGGGGATGAAAATGTGATAGAAGATTTTCACGCACGAGAACCGTATTCCCTATCCAAAACCGAAAAGCAGGCGATGTTATTGCGCACCATGCAGGAACTCACAGAATGGCATCGGCATCATTGTGTCCCATATCAAAGGTTTTTGGATACAATCGACTATGGCCCGTCTGCAGTCAAGACATTGGAAGATGTACCGTTTCTCCCGATTCGCGCATTTAAGGAACTGCACATGAAGAGCATTCCGGATGACAGCATTTTCAAGGTGATGATGTCATCGGGAACGAGTGGACAGAAGCAGTCGAAAATATATCTTGACAGGGAGACGGCTGTTTTACAGCAAAAAGTGCTGCTCCGATTGTTGGGCAATTTTATCGGAAACCGTAGGATGCCGATGCTCGTGATTGATTCTGATGCGATGATAAGGGATCGAAGGAATTTTACCACAAGGGGCGCGACGATCATGGGGTTGGAGTTTGCCGCCAAGCACATGATCTTTGCACTGGATGAAGATATGAAATTGAAGGTAGATGTGTTGGATGATTTCATTCAAACATATGGAACCGATAAATTTATCATCTTTGGTTTTACCTTTATGGTCTGGCAGCATCTTTTCCAGAGATTGCGGGAGATCGGCAGGACGGCTGATCTGTCGAACGGCTATCTGCTCACGGCGGGCGGCTGGAAAAAGCTGGTCAATCTCAATATTTCAAACAAGGATTTTAAGCAAACGGGGAGGGAGGTTTGCGGCATCACGCATTATGTAGATCATTACGGCATGGCAGAACAGACGGGATGTATCTATGCTGAGTGCGAATATGGGCATCTTCATGCCAGTATCTACTCGGATGTGATTATCCGGCGATATGCTGATTTTTCTCCTTGTAATATAGGAGAGAAAGGCTTTATACAATTATTGTCCTCGCTGCCGCATTCCTATCCGGGGCACTCGATTCTCACGGAGGATGAGGGCATCATAGAGGGCGAGGATGATTGCCCGTGCGGGAGAAAGGGCAAATACATCCGCATCCTGGGCAGAGTGAAACAGGCGGAGATAAGGGGGTGCAGCGATACCTATGGTGCGAGAGTATAAGGATATCAACTTTTTGGTCGGAAACATGGATGCTCTTTGCAATATGGAGCATACACGGGCGCTGCCAATCTTTTCAAAAAGTGTTGTATCCTTTTTTTGCAGATTATCCGAGGTGCTGCTCCATGACCCTAGAGCGAAGGCGTATGGAGATGTTATTGCCTTTGCTTTTTGGCTCAGAAAGGCATCCATAGAAAACGAGGCTGCGAGATATCGTGCTTTGGGCAGCAGAATCGGATGGGGCATGGCGTTCCATATCGCGCCCTCCAATATTCCCGTGCAGTTTGCGGTTTCGCTTGTCTATGCTTTGCTTGCAGGCAATGCGTCTGTCATACGCGTTTCTGACAAAAAATTTGAGCAGGTCGATATCCTGTGTGAAACGATCAGCATACTTTTACGCGAGGCGTTTCAAGAACTGCGTCCGTATATCTGCATTGTTCGATATGCACACGATAACGAGGCGAGCCGATTGCTGTCATCGGTATGTGATCTCAGAATCATATGGGGCGGTGATAGAACGATCGGAGATATTCGCAGCAATCCCACACAGTCGCGCTGTATAGAATTGGGCTTTGCAGATCGGTATTCGATTGCCGTCATTGACGCAGATGCCTATTTGCAGATGGATTCTAAAATTATCGCTAGGGATTTCTACCTCGATACCTATTATTCCGACCAGAATGCCTGTAGCTCGACGCGGCTTGTGCTGTGGACAGGAAATAAAATAGAGCAGGCGAAAAAAGTTTTCTGGGCGCGCCTTCAAGAAAAGGTAGATCAGGAGTATCCGCTTGGCGATATCATCGGGTCTGAGAAATTACTGCGAACCGCCGTGTTGGCCGCCTCATATCCCGGGATCAAGGAAATCAGGCATAATAATGCGCTGGTGCGGGTAGCACTGCCGGAATTGTTCGGGGATGTGATGAACGATAAAGGAAATTGCGGGTACTTCCTTGAATATAGTTTAGGAAGGTTGGATGAACTGGCATGTGCCCTTAATAAGCAATGTCAGACCATCACTTATTTGGGAGAGCATCTGTATGACGAAATCAAGGATATGATCTTCCGGCAGGGACTGAAAGGCGGTGACAGAATCGTTCCCATGGGGCATAGTTTGGATCTTTCCTTTGTTTGGGATGGGTATGATATGCCGCTGACGCTTTCCAGAAAGATCAGCAATCAATAAGTATTTACGGAAAAGGAGTAAATATCATGACGAATTTAGAGAAATATACGCAGGCATTTTCCGATACGCTTGGGGTTTCCAAGGATGAGGTGGAAAAGCTCGAGTATCAGTCCATCAGTGCGTGGGATTCTGTCGGCCACATGGAACTGGTAGCCGCCATTGAAGACGTTTTTGATATCATGATGGATACCGATGACATCATTGATTTTAATTCTTTTGAGAAGGGGAAAGAGATCCTTTCAAAGAACTACAGCATCGAATTTTAATTGTGTAGATCCGGGCATTGGGGAATTTGAGAGAGGCTGTGCGCGTGTTTTTTGATCTGAAAGTTTTTGGCGGGGCGTCTGCACTTATGATGCAAAATGAGGTGTGGACGTATAGCAAGCTGTTTGAAATATCAGAAGAGATCGCAGAGATGATACCTCCGCGCTCGCTGGTCTTTTTGGTATGCAGTAATACGCCTGTATCCATTGCAGCATATGTTGGCTTTATCAATCATGGAATTGTCCCCGTGATGGTTGATCGGGACTTGGATGAGGATCTGTTTCGGAGCCTTTTGGAACAGTATGCACCGGCCTATATTTTTGCAGAGGATGGGCGTTATGACTTTTTGGATCATTATGCGCGCGTGTTAGACATGGGTGGATATATTCTTTATGATACGAAGGTGCGGCATCCGTACCCGCTTCATGAGGAATTGGCTCTTTTGATGACAACCTCCGGTTCGACAGGAAGTCCGAAGCTCGTTCGTCAAAGCTATCGGAACTTGCAGTCGAATATAGATTCGATCATCAGCTATCTGCATATTGGAACGACGGAACGCGCAATCACCAGTCTCCCTATGCACTATGTTTACGGATTGTCAATTATCAATACGCATCTATATGCGGGGGCTTCGTTAGTGGTGACTGAGAAGTCCATACTTCAACGCGATTTTTGGGATCTTTTTAGGGAAGAGGAGGTCACAAATCTCGGCGGTGTGCCCTATACGTATGCAATGTTGAAGCGGCTGCGCTTCTTCCGCATGGAACTCCCTGCGCTTCGCACGCTGACGCAGGCGGGCGGAAAGCTCGACCCTGAGCTGCACCGTGAATTTGCCGAGTTTGCGCAAGCGCAGGGAAAGCAATTCGTCGTCATGTACGGCGCGGCAGAGGCGACGGCGCGTATGGGATATCTGCCCGCTGCGGATGCCCTCCGAAAGACGGGCTCGATGGGGATTGCGATTCCGGGCGGTAGATTCGAACTCGTCGATGAGGCGGGCGAGGAGATCAGAGCGTCGGATACGGTCGGCGAACTTGTATATTACGGGGCGAATGTGACGCTCGGGTATGCCATGAGCGGAGAGGATCTTTCTCGGGGCGATGAGCGCGGCGGACGCTATGAGACGGGGGATCTCGCACGACGCGATGCGGATGGATACTATACGGTCGTCGGACGCAAGCGACGCTTCTTGAAGCTCTTCGGCAAGCGGACGAATTTGCAGGAGGTCGAGCATATCCTTCGTCAACATTTCGGTGAGATCGAGGTTGCCTGCGCGGGCATCGACGATCATCTCTATGTCTTTGTGACGCAGGAGCATCTCGCATCGGAAATCGTGCCGTTTCTGAGCGAAAAGCTCGGGCTGCATCATTCGGCGTTTACGGCGAAGTGCATTCCGTGCATCCCGAAGAATGCTTCGGGAAAGACGGTCTACCGAGAGTTGGAGCAGTATTATGACGTATGAGGAAGTCCTCGCTCTATCGCCATTCGGCGTGGCACGCGC
>NZ_ALKG01000136.1 GCF_000286455.1 Selenomonas sp. FOBRC6 | reverse complement strand
CACTTCTCTCATCCGTTCGACAATCTTCGCACGACAGTCTGCCTGACCGCAGCCCAATCCTCTTTCGAGCGGACATACTCGACCTGCTTCATCCCGTTCACCGTCAGCTCGTCCGGGAAACGCGCAGAGCCCTGATGCCGATGAAATCCATACTTTTCATGATATCGTATGGAAGGTGTGTTCTCGCACACGACATGCGCATAGCAGGCGTCCACGCCGAATGCACCGTACATATACTCCGCAAAAAGCAGCGTCGCCTCGGCAAAGAGGGGGCTCCCCCGATAGCGCCGGTCACCGACCAGCAGCCGTCCCGTGATGCAGATCCGCTCCACCGGAATGTGATCCGTCCAGCCCATCGTGGCAAACGGCACATCGTTTTGTTTGTCCACAACGACCAAAAGACCCTGCGTGGGATCTGCACAGTAATGCCGATACCATGCCCGCTGTTTCTCCATATCGAGGAGAAAAGGCTGGTTCAGATAGCGGTTGTTCAGAGGATCGTTGCGCCATGCAATAATGTATGGGAAATATTTTTCCGCAGCCTCTGCCAAATATATGGCATTCCCCTCCAGACAAAGCTCCCGCATAGGCTCTCCTTATCAGACATCACGGGCGGTATGCATTGACCGTCTCGATCACATAGGCAATCTCGTCCGCGCGCATCCCATTGAACATCGGCAGGCTCAGCACCTCATCCGCATAGCGCTCCGCCACGGGGAAGCTGCCGTGCCCGTACCCGAGGTTCACATAGCACTCCGCCAGATGCGGCGGAACCGGGTAGTGGATGACCGTCTCGATGCCATTCGCCGCAAGGTAGTCCTTGAAATGCCCCCGAGCTGCCGTACGCACAACAAACTGATGATAGACATGCTCTGCCCCGTTCCGCGTCTCAGGAAGGACAATGTGTGGATTGCGAATGCTCGCCATGTACTGCGCAGCGATTTTCTTTCGCTCCTCAATCAGCTCCGGCAGATGCCCCAGTTTCACACGCAAAAGAGCCGCCTGTATCTCATCCAGACGGGAGTTGACGCCGCATATTTCGTTGTGATATTTTTCCTTGCTGCCGTAGTTGCGGAGCATGCGGATCTTTTCGGCAAGTACGGCATTGTCGGTCACAATCGCGCCCGCATCACCGAATGCACCGAGGTTCTTCGTCGGGTAGAAGCTGAAACAGCCAATATCGCCAAATCGACCCGTCATCGTTCCGCCGAAATGTGCGCCGTGGGACTGGGCACAGTCCTCGATCACAGCGAGACGATGCCGACCCGCGATCTCCATGACGAGCTCCATATTGACCGCCTGTCCATAGAGATGAACAGGCATAATCGCACGCGTGCGCACTGTGACAGCATCTTCAAGCCGTTCGGCGTCAAGATTATAATACTCGTCCGGCTCGACAAAGACAGGCGTCGCCCCATTTGCCGTGACGGCAAGCACTGTCGCGATATAGGTATTCGCGGGAACGATAACCTCATCTCCTACACTGATGCCAAGCGCAGCAACGGAGAGTGTCAGCGCGTCAAGCCCCGAGTTCAGTCCGACGGCATAGCACGCCCCTGTATAGGCAACAAATTCCTGCTCAAATGCCTCCAGCTCAGGTCCCATAATATACCAGCCGGAGCGCAGGGCACGCAGCACCGCCTCCTCGTATTCTGCGGCATGAAGTTCGTACTGACGTCCAAGCACAGCAAGGTTAATATTCATGTCTGCGTCTCCCCCTCGCGCACCATCCGCAGAAACGCATCGTAATCGCGTATATAGTCAGACTCATCATAGACCTCAGAGGCAAGCACCATGAGGACAGCATCGGGCGAGAAGTCATACATCTCCCGCCACATGGCATGAGAGATATAAAGCCCTTCATAGGGTTTCTCAAGCGGAATAATTTTTTTCTCATGCCCGTTGTCAAGGCGTACCTTACAGCTCCCGTGAATGCAGATCAGAATCTGCTCGAGTGCCTTGTGGGCATGATGTCCTCGTACAACGCCCTCCACCGTATCATACATATAGTAGACGCGCTTGATGCGAAACGGGATATCGTTGAACTCCTCCAGCGCAACAAGCATACCGCGCTCATCGCCATGTGGCTGAAACATATATTTTACAATCTGCATACTGCCCTCATCTGTCTTACACACCTTAAGAAAGCACGGATAAATTCATCACCCATCTGACGTGGTCATGTGACCAGCGATTCCTAAAACATCATCCTGCCTCCATCATACTCTTTGAGATGAACTCATAATGGACACGAAAAAACTTTTGCCCTCCTCCCACAAGGCTCCGTCTGGTACTCAGACAACGCCAAGCTGCGTACGATGCTGTCGAAATACCGCCTGTATATCCTGATATAGTCCCTCAGCCCATCGATCAATCTCAAGAGGAACCGGGAGCGTCAGAGGATCTGCAAAGAGAAGCATTGCGAGGACGAGGCAGGAGCGGCGCTGCGCATCATCGGCAGCCGCATACTTCTCTTGCAGTTTTGCAAGGATCTGTTCTTCCCCCCACACGAGGTTTTTATTGTGAACGCGCAGAGGCAGGAGCGCCAAGTAGAGCGGATACCACTCCTGTGCACAAAAATATTGAAGCAGTTCCCCGCTCGCGCCCCCAATGACGGTAACCAGCTCTTTCTTTTGATCAAAGACCCGCTTTTCGATCTCTGGGAGGTATATCTCTGCAGGATACTGACTGTCGGCATGATCTTTCTTCAGGCGCTCGACGATGCGCTTTGCAGCCCCCATATGAATCGTCCGAAATGCGGCAACAGTATCCGTACGATACTCTGCCAGAGGATCTTCTCCGCGCATCAAATGCTCCAGATGGTGTTCAATCTGCGCCCAGCTCTCCACAATATAGCTTCCAGCCGCCATTTTTGCATAATCCTCTGTCAGATTAGGATCATGCGGGCAATAGACAATCGGGCGATTGAGGAGGAAAAACGGCATACAGATCGAAGAGAAATCGGTCAGCAGGATGTCGGCTGAAGTGAGCGCATCGAACAGCTCGTATTGCCCCTCATCAAGCTCAATACCGCAGTCTGCAAGCTGTTGCTTATAGGCGCGTACCTCTTCCACCGTCATGAGCCCGCCCTGGATAAAGTTGTCAAACATGAACGGATGCGGACGAACGGCGAATTGGAAGTCTTCATTTCCATGTCGTTCGGCAAATGCCGCAAACAAATCCTTATAGACAAGAAAGTGACTTCCTCCGGCCCCCCCCTCCACCGTCCAGCGTGGCGTCCAAAGAATCCTGTGGTGCTTCTTGGGCGAGCCCTGGTAGGCAAGATATGCCTCGTACTCAGGATAGCCAAGCACTTCAAAATGCTGCAAGCCAGCACCAACGGCATATGCGTTGGCTTCTTCGTATCCGCGCTTTTCTTCCATCGAATCGCAGAAATCAAACGTCAAATAGGAAAAGAACGGCATATGTTCCCATGCACGCAGGAAAAATTTTGTTCCGGGTATCCCGTAGTCCAGATAGCAAAGCTTGGCTATTTGAGCGAGTTCGCTCGTATGCGTTCCGGGAAGCGGGCGAAGTTCCTCATAGGGCAGTGCAAGAAAGATATAGTCCGGCTGAAAGATCCGCAAATCAATGACATTCGTAAAATCATAGACGTCTGCGTAGCGATCATGAAAAAAATGGCAATAGGATTCTTCGTACGCCCCCGCTGCCTTACCCGCAGAAAGATCCGTTGCACTGTAGCTCGGCAAAAGCACGATGATAGGCTCCACATCTTCATCTGCAACCAGTACATCGTAGACAGGCACCTGTTTCGTCCAGACAAAATCATTTTGCACGAGAAAAAGAACCCTCATCCTGCGCTGCGGATGTGGTCGATTGTGCATCTGCTGTAAATAATACATTGCGATCTCCGGAGAGGAGACAAAACTCTTATTCATAATACTATCTCATTTCCATTCCGATTCATCGCTGCACCATACGCGTGCGCAGGAGAGACCAATCCCCCGAGATGCCGTCCTCATCCGATCAGATCCGCGTACTGCAATCCCGAAGTAATCCAGCGAGTTAAATGAGAATGATCCACCCGCTGCATATATCTTGCATTTTCCCTTTCTTGCCGCAGCTCTGCCTCATTGATATATTCGTCAATATACGCCTCATAGATCTCGCCCTCATGATGCTCCGGGTCAATCTTCCAGCTACACAGATCCCGCATCTCAGGATGGCGCTCCGCAATGATTGCATAGTAGGTATTCCGATCTGCCCGAATCACCTGATCCCACTCCGGCTTCCATGAGATGCCGGAGCCCTTTTCATACCAGACAAAGTGATCGTCCAAAAAGCCCATCTCAATGCCATCGGCGATCATAATGTTGTATATGCAGTCCTCGCCGTATATAATCCGCCCAAGTATCATCTCCGTATAGGAGATGAGCAATGCCGCCTCCGTAAAGAAAGCGACGCCTGTGGGGAAATCCTGTGCGATGAGATACTCCTTCCTGATTGCAGAAACAGCCTTTCTGCGATAGGATTCCAGATTGGTAGGCTGAAGCTGACCGAGCACATGGTAGATCTGCTCCCCTGCTTGTTGATATTGATAGGTGCAGCCGAAAGCGACGCAATATTGATGATGTTCCACGAATCGGAGCATCCGTAGCAACGACGTTTCATCATACATAAAATCGCCGGGCGAAATAACTTTGATATAGCGGCCGCGCATCACAGGAAATGCGCTTGCGGTATTTTTCACCGTTCCCCTGTTATACGGATTCGCCACAATGGTATAGGAGTGAAAGTTCTGCTGCGCAAAAAATTTCTCCAGCAGAGATCTGCAAAAACCCGCCGACCCATCATCCGCAATGATGATCTCAAAGGAGCATCCGCGCTGACAGACAATGGAGGCAAGCGTAGCAAAGAGCTTTGCCGGCTCCGCGCGATAGGTAAGCACACATACCGAAACGTCAATGTCGGGTCTGTACGAAATTCTCTCAGTCTCAACCATATTTTCTCCCCCTTTATCATCAATTCTCAAGGTTGTCCGATACAGCCTGCAGGGTACCCCCTCAACATGCCGCGCTCATCGCCATGTGGCTGAAAATATATTTTACAATTTGCATGCTGTCCTCAGCTTAAACTACGACTTCCGCATGCACCAGTTTTTTCAGTTCCAGCGGATCAATATTTTTCAAATAGGCGCCTGCGACTAAATTTTTCTCTGCTTTTGCGTAATACGCCGCTCGCCTTTTCATATACGCCGTATCATCACGGTGCATTCCATCTCCTGGCCCAAAAACCAGATCCAATATATCGCTATGCCGTTCTACAATGATTGTAAGCGTCATGTTGCTGTCATATAGAAGACGATCCCGCCACTCCTTTGTCGTGTCATTAGAGATGCCATCACTGCACTCATACCACACAAAATTCTGATCCCAGAAGCCAAGCCGAATATCGTCTGCAATCATTATAGGATAAATCGCATCTTCCGTATAGATAATACGTCCAAGGATATCCCTTGTATAGGCAGCAAGTATATGGCGTTCCCCCATAAATGCAGCGCCGACCACATAATCTTGATAAACAAGATATGCCTCCTTAACCGCAGCAAAGTCCCCCGATTGATAGGGCGCCAGCTGAAAGGGGTTCATACGATTGACAAGATAATATTTGTCAGCCCCCTTCGTGTAATAACATGCTCGGCCAAATGCTATTTTATAACTCTTCTCCTCCATAAAACGCAGCATATCCGCTAGAACATGCTCGCTGTAGAGATAATCTCCCGGAGAGATCAGCTTCACATAGCACCCCTGTGCTGCATCGAGAACGTTCATTACATTGTGCACGGTTCCCTTGTTCTCAGAGCTGCGCAGTATGGTATAGTCCTTAAATCCGTGTCGCAGCAGCCACAGTTCGATCTCCCGCTCCTCGAAATTCGAGGAGCCATCATCCCCTACCACAATCTCATAGCGGCATCCTTGCTGTTGGATGACAGAAGTCAGTGTAACAAATAATTTTTCATAATCCGGCTGGTATGTCAAAACACCTATGCTGATATCGTATTCTTTCTGAATGTTAAAGATCCTGCTTTGACTAGCTCCGCCATAAACAATCTCCACGTTAGCGTCTGCATAGTCCACAAAACAAGGCAATATGCCATCTTGTGTCGTAATTAGAACATCTACCTGCTGCAATATACAGTGAAAACCATCTTTTCTACTCTCACCAACCAGTACAAGCGGTGCCTGTGTCCCAAGCGCAGAAAGCAGTTCAATGAGCTCATCAAGTTCCGAGGGAGAAGCCCCCTGCCCTAGATCCAAGTACAAGGCAACTTTATCTTCCGCACCATATGTGCGCAAATAGTCTCGGAATACCTTGCGCCAGATTGCCTCCGTTGATGAAAAATCCGGGATAAAATAGTAAATGCGATAGCCTTGCCCCTTGAGTCGGCTGAGCTGATGCACAGCTTCATCTGCTGTTGTCAACGTATTATTTACCTCCTAAGAGGATCTATAATTTGTCCTAAATTGCAATATCAAATGCGCAGCATGTTATCCACATATGCTATGTCGAAGAAACATCGTATTGCTAAAGCGACAGCTCCATATCAAAACTTCGGAAACCGCTCCCGTAGCATGGGCAGAAGCAGTAGCGCAAGAACGGAGTTGACAAGCCCCTCCATGAGAAGTCCCGGCGTGGAGGCAAGTGCGGCAGACATACTCGCATAGAGCACTGCCCCCGCAAGGGTATATGCCGCCGCCATCCAGAGACTTGAGAGAAGGAGCGCGGCGATGATGCTCGCACGGGGTACGATTGCATCCCCCCTGCGGCCGATGCGATAGACGATCTCCGCCATCACGAATTTGATGACGAGCGTCGGCACGATCCAAAGCGCGAAACCGCCGAGGAGGTCGGCGAGCGCCGAGCCAATGCAGGCTGCAAAAAGCGCGGCGCGGCGCGGCGCAAGCAGTGCGAGCAGGAAGATCACCGCATCCCCGAGATGCGCATAGCCGAGTGGTATCGGGATATGCGGCAGATAGGTCGCGACGAAGACGAGCGCCGTCATCAGCGCGGTAAAAACAAGCTCCTGTGTGGTGAATGATGTTTTTTTCATGTTCTGATGTTCCATGAGCCTTTCCAAACTTTTCCTAATTTCTTCTATATCCTAGCACACAGCGTACCAAAATTCAATCTGCACAAACAAAAACGACCGCCCCGCCGCAACAACGCGATGAAGGGAGGTCGTTTCCGTTTTGTTTACGACAAAATGCGTACGAGATAGGTGAGCGAGTCCGACCAGAGCAGAGCGCCGAGGAGGACGAGCACGATGCCCGCCGCCTGCTGAATGCGCGGAAGATACTGGTAGAACGCACGCAGCTTCATGATGTGCCGCCGCCAGATGACGGCGAGCAGGAAGAACGGCACGGCAAAGCCGAGACTGTAGACAAGGAGGAGCAGAGCACCCGCGCCGACGGTCGCCGTATCCCCCGCATAGAGGAGAATCGTCGCGAGCATCGGGCCTGTGCACGGTGTCCATCCGAGTGTGAAGCCGCAACCGAGAAGGAATGCGCCCCCAATGCCGTCAAAGCCGCGCCGCTGAAACGGGCGGTACTCACGCAGGAGCAGCGGAATCCGTATCCAGCCCGTCATGAAGAGCCCCATGACGATAATCAACACAGCCGCACCCTGCCGCAGAAGCTCCTGATAGGAGAAGAGCCACGCGCCGAGCAGCGATGCCGACGCGCCGAGCAGAACAAAGACGAGCGTAAAGCCCGCGAGGAATGCGGTCGTATTCGTATACAGCCGTCGCGCCTCACCGCCGTCCTGCTGGCTGTTCTTCGCGAGAATCAGCGAGAACGTGGGCAGGAGCGGCAGGACACACGGCGAGATGAACGAGAGAAAGCCCGCGAGGAATGCCCCGCCGAGCAGGGTCATTTCCATACGGTTCTCCCTCCCTGCGTCACACTTTTAGAGCTTGCCGATGACATCTTCCAGTTCCTCTTTCGTCACGCCGCCTGTCTTGCGGTAGGCGACCTTCCCCTCCTTGTCCACGACGACAGTTGTTGGGATCGCGCGTACGCCGTAAAGCGTCGCCGCCGTTCCCTTTGTGTCGAGTACGACGGGCAGATCCGCCTTGCGCTCCTGCATGAATTTCTGCACGGGTGCAGCATCCTCCTGCAAGTTGACAGCGTAGAAGTCCACCGCATCCTTGTGCGCCGCATGGAATGCCGCAAGATCAGGAATCTCCGCCTGACAAGGGGGACACCACGTCGCCCAGAAGTTAATGATGTAGGGCTTGCCCTTCGCCTCGACGGCAACATCCTCGCCCGCGAGGTTCTTGAGTGTGAATTTCGGCGCCGCCTCACCGCGCAGCCCCGAGCCCTTGCCCTGCTCTGTAGCAGGCTGTGCACTCGCCGTCGTGGACTTGTCCGGAGTCTCATTGCCGCCGCAACCCGCGATCATGCTGAGTGCAAATACCGCTACAAACAGCGCTGTATATCTCTTCTTCATAAATTTCCTTTCTAAACAATCCTCAAATATCAAAATTGCCAAGTTCGTACTGCGTCACAGAGAGTGCTGTGAGTGCCGCCGTCTCCGCACGCAAGATCAGTCGTCCGAGGGAAACCGACGCAGCGCCCGATGCACGGATTGCCTCTGCCTCGGCAGGAGAGAATCCGCCCTCCGCGCCGATAATGAGTACAATGCGCCGTGCCGTGAGCGCACGCAGTGCCGTCCGCATAGACTGCTCCTCTTCTCCTTCATAGCAGAAGACGACCGCAGTATCGGGTGCAGCAAACAGCTCCGCATTCTGCAAAAGCGAGGAAAGCGGCACAACCTCCACAACGGACATGAGCGCCCGCCGCCCGCACTGCTTTGCCGCCTCGTCCGCGATCTTCTGCCAGCGCGCAGCCTTTGCCGCCGCCTTCTTCGCGTCCCAGTGCACGACGACGTGCTCTGTTATGACAGGATAGAATGCCACAGCACCAAGCTCCACCGCCTTTTGGACGACGAAGTCCATCTTCTCGCCCTTGAGGAGCGCCTGCACGAGGATAACCTCGGCGGAACTCCCCTCCTCCTGTGGCAGATATTCCGCGAGGGAAAGCTGCACGGCATCGGGCGCAACGGCAGAGACTATCATGCGAGCGACTCTTCCGTCCGTATCCGCAACCGTCACTTCATCCCCGATCTGCGCACGCATCACGCGTGCGAGATGGTGGGCATCGCCACCCGTGATCGTGATTTCCTCCGCAAGCGTTCCCGCATAGAAGAGACGCCGCATCAGAGTTCCAACTCCTCACTGCGGCGAATAATCATCGCCGCCCATTCCTTTTCACAGGTCATATCGAGGACGGTATAGCCGTGCTCGCGCGCCGCGCGTTCCACATCCGCAATGCGGTCGTCGATGATGCCCGAGGCGAGGAGAACGCCGCCGGGAGCAAGATACGCATCCAGTTGGTCAAACAGGCGGATGATGATGTCCGCAATGATATTCGCCGTGATGAGTTGGGCGGGTTCGAGACCTGTGCAGACGGCAAGGAGATCACTCTCAATGGCAGCGACATTTGTGACATGGTTCGCACGGATATTCTCCTCCGCGACCGAGACTGCCACGGGATCGTAGTCCATTGCAATGATTTCGCCCGCACCGAGCTTCGACGCGGCGATGGCGAGGATGCCCGAACCACAGCCCACATCGTAGACGCGCATCTGCGGGCACACAAGATGTTCCAGCCAGCGCAGACACATTGCAGTTGTCGCATGCGCCCCCGTGCCGAACGCAGCGCCGGGGTCGAGGTCGATGACGATCTCGTCCCCCGTCGGCGTGTATTCCTCCCACGTGGGGCGGACGACGATGCGCCGCCCAATCTTCTCCGTGTGAATGTACGCCTTCCACGTCTCCGCCCAGTCCTCATCGGCGACGAATGTATGCGAGATCGTGCCCACGCCGATGGGTGCATCCGCACGACGCAGTCCCTCGATCCGCTCCGAGAGCGTCAGGAGGCTCGTCTCGAGCCGCGCATCCTCAGGCAGATAGGCGCGCACTGTCACCGTATCCGTATCCTCGGCGCGCGGCAGATCGGTATAGTCCCAAAGCCCCGCGTCAATGTACTCATTGACGAGAGACGGATCGTCGATCTCTGTGCCCGCAGCACCGAGTTCCATCAAAATGTTGCCGATGAGATCCGCACCCTCATGCGTTGTGACAACGCTCACCTGTGCCCATCGCATTCCATCGCCCCCTACAGCATATACATTCTCTCCCTGAATGATAGTCATTATACAGGAAAAAGATTGGAAATGCGATAGAAATTTAATATGTCCTTTTGTGATTCGAGTGTGTATAAAATCCCTCTCTGCATTCCTTTGTAGACGAATACAGAGAGGGATTTATCGTTCTTGGATTTAAGTTATCGAACCGCCTTAGCGACTCCGCTCACAATATACATCATCGCGGTTGCTCCGGGATCCTGTCGACCGATGGATTTCTCCTGATAATATGCGGCGCGTCCGTGGACGGACTGCATGGACTTCGTCTGTTCGACACCGTCACGCGCTGCTTCATACGCCTTTTGCCAGGCATCTGCGAGGGAGTCACCTGCCTCTGCCGCCTTGGAGAGTGCCTCCACGGCGGGATGCAGCGCATCAAGCATCGTCTTATCGCCGGGCTTCGACTTGCCGCGATCCATAACGCCGGCAACAGCGCCCTTGCCCATGGCAACCATGTCAACAAGAGTGAGCTCCGTCTTGCCCTTTGCCGCTGGTGCTGCCTTGAGGAAGCAGATAGAAACGAGCGTCCCCATTGTAGAGGGAACCGTCGAATTCATCTTCATCCCGAGCTTCATCATGATCTTGCCCATGTCGGTCTCATCGATCGTACGAATCTCCTCTGCCACAGCGCTAAAGCCCTTCACCATGGTGAGTCCGAGATCGCCGTCACCCATCGCGCCGTCGAGCTCGATCAGCTCATCTTTGGCGCCCTCCATGACCTCAACGATCACATCCAGAATCTGCGTCAGTTCCTCTTTTCGAATGATGTCCACCATATGCCTCCTTACTTTGACTGCTCAAAAAACGGAGAACGGCACGGAGCATCAATCAATTCTTTCAGTTCATCGTCCAGACGCAGGAGTGAAATGGACATACCCGCCATCTCAAGCGAGGTCGCATACTCTCCGATATAGTTCCGATGGACTGAGATGCCCTTGTCACGAAGGATAGCTGCGGCTTTGCGATAGGCGATATAGAGCTCTTCCTTCGGCGTCGCGCCAAGCCCGTTGACGAGAACGGCGACCGTATCACCGGAAGCAAAGGGAAGATCCTCCAGAATGCGGGAGAGCATTGTCTCTACCGTTGTATCAATCGTCTGGAGCTTCGTGCGCTCGATGCCCGGCTCGCCATGGATGCCCATGCCGATCTCCATCTCATCATCGCCAATGGAGAACGTCGCCTTTCCTGCCTCGGGGACAATACACGGCGTCAGTGCCACACCCATTGTACGCGTATTGTCCACCGTTTTCTGCGCAATGCGCGTCACTTCGTCCAGCGAAAGCATCTTCTCAGCAGCAGCACCGGCAATCTTGTAGGCAAAAACCAGACCTGCAACACCACGGCGCTTATCCTCGCTGCCCTTCGGTGCAGATGCGACGTCGTCCGTCACAAGCACCTCGCGCACCTCGATATCATCCATCTCGCAGAGGTCTTTTGCCATGCCGAAGTTCATGGTGTCGCCGCTATAGCGTCCATAGAGATGCAGTACCCCCGCGCCGCTGTGGATCGCCTTGTCCACCTCATACATATCCTCTGCACTCGGCGAAGCGAACACGTTGCCAATGGTCACGCCGTCGCAGAGACCGTAGCCGACATAGCCCAGAAATACCGGCAGATGCCCAGAGCCACCTCCAGTCGCAATGGCGACCTTTCCGGCTTTCTTCTCATCAGCACGCACCATGCGATGCCAGCTGTCATCCAGAATTTTCAACTGATCTGGATGAGCGGCAATAATGCCCTCTACGGTCTCACGCGCGAAATCCTCAGGACTGTTGATCAATTTCTTCATCGATAAACCCCTTCCTATTTATTTCGATCGGTGCTTCTACTCACTTTTGGAGGAGCTTGATCTCCTTCGGATACTCCCACTTCTGCAGTTCGCTCTTCGGTACCGCCTGCGGCTCCTTGCCTCCAAGGATTGTCAGCGTCGTGAGATAGATCTCTGCCATCTCTTCGACGTAGGACGCCTTGAGCAGCGCCTCCTTGAGTTCCTTGCTGTCAACGGCAATGACTCCGTGCTTCTCCATCAGAGCAACATCTGAAATCTTCAGCGGCTCAACGATGGACTCCGCAAGTGCAGGCGTTCCTGGTCTGCCATACGGCGCCACGGGAATATAGCCCTCCTTGCAGCCAAGCGCCGCGATCTCATAGACAACCGCAGGAATCGGCTTATTGAGCACTGCAAATGCCGTCGCGATCTTCGAATGCGTATGCGCGATCGCATGCACATCCGGACGCGTCTTGTACGCCATGAGATGCATCAGAGATTCGCTGGTCGGACGCTGTCCGGTCTCCGCTTCGACGACCTCGGCATCCAGCGTCATGACAACAATATCATGATAGGACATCTCCTCGCGATCCATACCGGTCGGCGTAATGCAAACCAGCTGGGTCTCCTCATCCCGTATACTGAAATTACCGGAGCGATGCTTGCACAGTCCCATCCGATCTGCCTGAAGCGCATAGGCAGCAACCTGCTTTTTCAAATCCTCTAACATGATATGACCTTCCTTTCAGCGTGCAAAGCCCGTGACATAGATTATGCCTTGTTGTCAGCAGCCTCAAGTTCCGCGTCACGCACCTTCATCCGCTTGAAATACCAGACAAACATGGCACAGAACGCAATGAGCAGTCCGATCCCTGCAATCTCTCCGTTAAAGGCATGTGCGAGTGCCCAGCGAAGCTCGGGAACCTCAAGCTGAATCCACGTAATATACTGTCCTGCATTCACCTGCAGCGTACCCGTCTGCGCAGCCATATCGGTCAGCATTCCAGCGAAGCTTGTTGCCACCCAGAGATAGGTCGGCGTCGCAATAATGCAGATGATGATCATGCGTACGAGGTTGCCCCCCGTAACGATCAGGGCGGGAACCGCGACCACGACGTTGATAACCGAAGCCAGCGGAATAACATTATTCATATCGAAGTAACTGAGGCCGACCGCCCAGAGCAGTTCGAACGGAACGAGTATAATTGCCGTTACCCAGAGCTCAGATGAACCGGCAAGGAACGGCCAGTCAAGCCCCACATAGAACTCGCGGCCTTTGAAGCGTGCCTTCATAAATGCGCCTGCCGCATCTGCAATCGGAGCGAGTGCCTGCATAAAGAGCTTTGCAACCATGGGGAAGAGAACAAGAGAAGTCGCGACTTGGATCGCAGTGGTGAGCACGCCTTTGACATCGTATCCGCCCATGACGGCAATCAGAGCGCCGATGAGGAAGCCCATCACACTGTTCTCACCAAAGAGACCGAGTTTCTTGCGCATATCCGCCGCATTCATGTTGACTGCGTTCAGCCCGGGGATGAAATCCAGTCCGCGGTTGATGAGCGAAAGCAGTGGAGCCTGTAGCATCATCGGGTGGGTGCAGGTGACACCCGGAATTTTACAAATACGATAGAGCTGTTTCTGTATGAGATCTCCATTGATCAACTCGAATACAATCTGAATCCCCGCTGCGATCAGGCCAAATACAAGGCTGCCCGTCAGCCCCATGACCATTGCTGCAACAAAGATCTTGCCCCAGACATTCCAGAGGTCAACGTTCAGACAGTTGGTCCATTTCAGGGCGAGCATGAGGATGTTGATGCCGATCTGAACAGGAAACAGGATTAACGCGTATGGCCACGCCCATGCGATGGCGGCAATTGGCGACCAGCCAACATCAATCGCTGTCAGCTGAAGCCCTGTATGCTCGACCAACGCCGTTGCCGCAGGCCCAATAGCATCAAACATAAATCCGAGGATGACGTTCATACCGGTGAACGCAATACCAAGTGTGAGACCTGCCGAGATTGCCTTTTTCAGGGTCATTCCCATCGCAAGTCCCAAGATAATCATGACGAGAGGAAGGAAGATTGCTGCTCCCAATCCAAGAATATAATTTACTACATCCAACATAGATAAATCCCCCCAAAATAACGACTTTCAGCCGTTTTCTATTAGGATCAAGCTTCGATATAGGACTTGAGCTGCTCCCACGTTTCATCCAGACCAACACCGGTCAGGAAGGGAATGCCGCTGACGGTCGGTTTTCCATAGTTTTCCGCATCACTGGATACGATGGAGACATAGATATCGCACTGATCAATAATGCTCTCGAGCGATTTGATGTCAACCGCCTCTACAGAGGCATCCAGCCCCTCATCCTCGATCATGTTCCCGATCTTGGATGCCACCGTCTGACTGGTCGCGACTCCGGATCCGCACGCAACGAAAATCTTCTTCATGTTACTGCTCCTTTCGACATCCCGCTCCACATCCACATGGAAACGGCAGACAAAAACGGTGTTTCGCACACATAACCGCATACGAAACAATATGACAAGATCCTCAGCCGATTACCTCAGTAAGCTTTGCGATAACGCCCTGTGGATCGTTTGTCTCATAGAGATCAACTAGTTTTTCCTCATCACAGAATATGGACATAAATTTCCCAAGCATAATAACGTGACCTTCGGGATCGTCAATGGAAAGCATAAATACCAGACGCGCAGGCACATCTTTCCCACTGCCCCCCATCTCCTTAAAGATGACGGGCTCTTTCAGACGCGCAACCAGAATTGCCGCCTGCACAGCATGTTCTGCCGCTGCATGCGGCATCGCAATTGCAATCCCCTTCGTATTGAGCCCCGTCGGATAGGCAGCCTCACGCGTCAAAATGGCTTCCGGATAGGAGTTCTTGACATACCCCTTTTCCAGCAAGACGTTCGCGAGTTTTTTCAACAGTTCCTCGCTGCTCTTCGCCTCCACATCAAACAGAACCAGATCTTCATGCAACAGTGCCATTCATCTCACTCCCAACTTTAACCAACCCCATAGAAAAGAGCCTCCTACGCAGCTGAATCGTTTTTGCAAAACTCCTCTGAAAAGTCGTATTCCTTAGACTTCATGCGGCATGATTGAGCTTACTTTTCTTTTGCCAGTATATTATGATGCCAAAACGATGTCAAGACTATTCGGCAGAACTGTTCAAAGGATTGCAAAATATAATTTAGATTGAATTCAAATATTTAATTTTATATTAACTAGTTTTGCAAACATTTTCTCCATGCAAAAAAGCCGCCGCACAGATATGCGGCGGCTTTTCGATATGCGGGCGAGACTTAGATCTCTGCCTGCCAGAGCCCGTGCAGGTTGCAGTACTCGAGCACCTTGACCGGGGTATCGCCGTCCATGAGACGGAACGTGACCTCAGGTGCATTGGTCGCCGTGAGGTCGACGCGCTGAACGCCCTTCTTCGTCACGAGGATGATGTACTCGATGAGATGCTCCTCGGTCATCGGATGCGCGACGGAACCGACCGTCACGTGCACCTCGTTCTTTGTAGCATCATAGGTCGCAACGGGAACGTGCTTCTCCTTCGCCGCATCCACCGTGTTCGGCACAATCGCCTTCAGCGGAGCACCTGCGCACGTGAGATCCAGAACCTCATCCCCGTAGACCTCAATCATATGCTTCTTGTCTGCAACGTAAAAAACTGACATAAATAACCCTCCTATTGTGGAAGCCTCGAGCTTCCTCTTCGTAAATACACAGCAAAGTAAATGGAAGGAAGTATTCCTTCAAATGTGGAGTGCGAAAAACATCATAGTCGCTATCTATTTCGTCTTTCACAAATAATAATTCTCCACAAAATAGTATTCTCCTTCTTTTCTCCCAAAAAAATTTTCAAAAAGAGGATTATTTTTTTTCGCGCACGTTTCCGTCGATGAATTCTTGTACGAGATAGCGCGGGCGGCGCTTGACCTCGAGATAGATCTTCGCGACGTATTCGCCGATCACACCGATGGAGAGGAGGATGAGCCCGCCGAGGAACCAGAGCGAGACAACGAGACTCGTCCAGCCGACGATGGTCTCGCCCACGAAGTGACGGACGATCGACCAAATGAGCATGAGTCCGCTGATAAAGGAGATGAACATGCCCATCTGCGAGATAAGGCGGATGGGGCGCGCGGAGAGCGAGGTCACGCCCTCCCACGCGAACGACGCCATGCGCCGCCACGGATATTTCGAGTCCCCCGCGAGGCGCTGTTTGCGCGTGTAGTAGACGATCTCGTGCGAGAGTCCGATCATGGGCACGATGCCGCGCAGGAAGAGGTTGACCTCGGGATACTCCGCGAGAGCCATAAGAGCGCGCCGATCCATCAGGCGGAAGTCGGCGTGATTGAACACGATGTCCGCACCGAGCGCGCGCATGGCACGATAGAAGCTCTCCGCCGTAAAGCGCTTGAGGAAGGTATCCGAAGCGCGGTTCTCGCGCACGCCGTAGACGATGTTCGCCCCCGCAGCGTGCTTCTCGAGCATGAGGTCAATCGCATGGATGTCGTCCTGCAGATCGGCATCCATGCTGATGGTCACGTCTGCGTACGGCAGCACGGTCATCAGCCCCGCGAGGAGGGCATTCTGATGCCCCTCGTTGTGCGCGAGATTGATCCCTGAGAAGAGTGGGCTGCGTTCCGTGCACTGACGGATCAGTTCCCACGTATTGTCACGGCTGCCGTCGTTGACGAAGGCGATGCGGCTCTTTCCATCGACACGCCCCGCATCGATCAGCTGGGTCAGCTTTTGCTCCAGTTTTTCCGCCGTATCGCGGAGAACTTCCTGCTCGTTATAGCAGGGCACGACGAGATAGAGGACAGGCGCGCTCATTCTTTATCATCCTTAAAGATACAGAGTCCGTCACGCTCCTCGACGAGCTGCCATTTCTCCGCGCCAAGCTGTGTCATCATCTTGCGATACATGGAGTCGCGCATGATGATGTATTTCGGGCGTGCATCCGTGCGCAGAGCAGCAAGCGACTCCGCGTGGTTCGTGTCCGCCTCGATGCCGGGGATATCCGTATAGAGCATGACACCGGGGCGCAGTTGCTTGTCAATGTAGAGGGCTCTCCCCTCCGCCTCGGCTGCTGCGTGGTAGTTCGCTGCATAATTGAGTGCGACCTGCTTCACGCTGAAATGCCCCTCGATCGCGGGCATCATAAAGCCGAACGCAATGACCATCGTCACGACACCCGCGAGGACGTGCAGCCACGCTGCGAAGATGAGATTATGCGATGCCGTGATGCTGTAGACAATCGCTGCACCAAGAATGAGCGTAATCGCCCCGAGCCAGAGCCCGCCCTCTGCAAGCGGTGCGAGGCTATCCCCACTCATGAGCCAGCCAAGGCCGAGCAGGAGGAACATGACAGCGCTCCCGCCCGCCCATGCGAAATGCGTCTGCCGCCAGTCCTCGAGCATGCGCGCGAGATTCCATGCAATGATGGTGGAGAGCGCAGGCGTCAGCAGCAGCATATAGGAAACCTGCTTTGTCTGTGCAATGGAGAAAAACACGAGGACAAAGATCCACCAGATCTGAAAGAAGGCGAGTGTCTGCGCCTCCTCACCGAAACTACGGCGAAAGGCGTTCTTGACCGACTGGATCAGTAGCCCCGTCCACGGGAAGAACCCGAGAATGACCACAGGTAAGTAGAACCACCAGTGCGCGCGCACGGGATGGAGCGGCGCGGTAAAGCGGCTGACATTGTGGAAGCCGATGAACTCGTAAATGAACGCCATACCGTGTATTTCGTACATATAGAGGTACCACGGCAGCCCCACGACAACAACGAGCAGCAGTCCGCGCAGGACATGCATGCGGAAGAGCTGCTCAAGCTGGCGTGTAACGAGCAGATAGAAGAACACAATCCCTGCGGGGAAAACAACACCGATGGGACCCTTCGTCATCACCGCGAGTCCGCAGGCGAGGTACATGAGCCAGTACTGCCGATGAATGAACGAGAAGAGCGCCGCCGTCATGAAGAAGAGGAGCGTAGAGTCCGTCACGGACGCCTTGCCCATATACATGAGGATGATGCTCGTCCCCATGACGATCCCCGACCAGAATCCCGTGCGCGCCCCGAAGAGACGCGCGGACGCGAGCGCCGTCATGAGGATGGAGCCGATCGCCATAAGTGCCGCAGGAATCCGTGCCGCAAGCTCGCTGAAGCCGCCGAAGATCTTAAGCGAGGCGACGACGAGCCAGTAGAAAATCGGCGGCTTATCATACCAGAACTCATTGTAGATGCGCGGCGAGAGGTAGTCGCCGAAGCGGATCATCTCCTTTGCCGTCTCGGCATAGACAGGCTCATCGGGATCGAGCAGCGCCGTCCCGCCGATCCCGAAGAGGATCTGAAAGGATATGAGGCCGAGCAGCACGAGATAGACCGGCCACGCAAGATTTTTCTCATCGTTCATGCAGATATGCACCTCACCCATCCGAAAGAAATCATCTGCATTGTACCATATATTTTACTTTTTACAACTGCATTAAACAAGGTTCTCCGCGCAGTCGATGTCCGTGATGAGCACGTTGATGAATCCGCCGCGAATTGCGCCGAGCACGGCGTCTTTCTTTGCGCGCCCGCCTGCCACACCAACGCGGCGCGGAATCTTCTTCAGCGTATCGAGCGGGATGCCCGCCACGCGCTCGTTGAAATCCGTAAACGGCGTAGTGTCGCCATCGGCATCAAAATAACGCAGCGCAATGTCCCCTACCGCCCCGCGTGCCGTGAATTCATCGAGAATTGCGCGGTCGACATAGCCCGTCTGCAGGATCGTCGAGTGCTCCGTCGAAGGAATCCCGATCCCCATGAGCACGAGATCCAGGCGCGAATAGAGGCGGATCACATTGCGGATCGTCTTCTCTTCGAGGAAGCCCTCAAGCACCTCCCGTCGCGAGAACACTGCGGGTGCGAAGAACTGCACGCAGTCCCCGACGAAGCGGTCAGCGAACTCCTGCGCGAGGTAGTTCGAGTGGATGTCGAGCCGGCTCTCCGCCACACCACCAACAAGCGGGACAAACGTCGCCTTGATCGGGCTGCGGATGAAATAATCCGAGCGCACGACATTCTGGATCGCGAGCCCCATCGTAATGCCGACGAGGTAGCCGTCCACGAGAACGCGTGAGAGGTACTCGAGCGTCGCGCTGCCAATCTCGGAGTTGATGGGGTACTGCCCGTCCGAGATTGGACTGGACGGAACGATAATAACCTCCTGGAGATTGTATTTTTTCTCCAGCGCACGCTCCATCTTGCCATATGCGATATTGTCCGGGTTCTGGATCTCGATGCGGACAATGCCGCGCTCCTTGCCGATGGTGAGCATGCGCGAGACCGTCGGACGCGAGATGCCGAGCGCCTCGCAGATCTCCTTCTGCCCCAGCCCGTCCTGATAGTAGAGACTGCAGCATTTGAAGATGAGGCGCACATCGTCAACAATTTTCTTCATCGGGAAAACCTCTCATGACCTTCGGAACACATTCTATCTTTTGTATTCTTTATTGACATATTTTCTATAACTTTGCCGAAAAAGGGAGCTACCGCTGCTGCGACAGCTCCCCATAAATTACACTCAATGTACTTCGATGCTTGCCCCCATCTTGACATCATCCTTCGTGAGCGGTACATCGCCCTCCAGCATGATGCAGCCCGGGCGCTCCGGTGTTGTACCGCCGTTGAACGAGAGCGTGCAGTGCCCGAGTTCCTTCAGCGTGTGGAGCGCCTCGTCACCGATCGCCGTGATCGTAAATGCCTTGTCGCAGACGATCATCGTATCACCGACGGCGGGATCCTCGTTGTAGTTTGCAGGCGTGTGCAGAACAGAGAACTCGGCGAGCTCCGCCGGGGCATTATTGTTGAAGATAATGATAAAATTGGCGTTTGGATCATCGAGAAAGAGAAGGGACTCCTCGCCCCAGCTTGTGATTTCGCAATAATACTTCATGCTGCATCCTCCTGTCTGACAAAAACGCGCTGCTCCGAGATATGGAGCGAGGGGCGCGTTTCCTATGCCTGCTTTGCCTCACGGCTCTTCATGTAGAGATAGATCTTCTCCGTGACAATGCCGCGTATCAAGATCACAACAATGCCGACGAGGAAGTAGCGGACGGCGAGATCGCCGAGCGGCAGCCCGAGTGTCGTAATGCCCGCTGCAATGCCCATGTAGACGAAGAGTTCTCCGCCGTTTGCATGGGGGAAGAGTCCCGTCACAGGATGGACGAAGCTGACCGCTGCGTCATAGTAGGCGGGCTTGTACTTCTGATCGACGAAATTGCCGAACGTGTAGCACATCGGATTGCCGAGGAAGAGGACGGCAAGCACGGGGAGGACGGTATAGCGCGTGATGATGTTCTGCGTTGCACGCTGTGCCACGCCGTTCACGCGATCCTCTCCAATGAGTTTGATGAGCGAGTTGACTGCCGTCATCATGATGACGAGCAGGGGGATGATCCCCGTGACCCACGAGGTAAATGTCGCCGCACCTGCGCGGAAGAGATCCATAAAGCCGTTTGCCGCTGCTGCTATCAGTTCCATAATACTATATCCCTCCCGATTAGTAAAGCCCAATGCTTGCCGCGTAGGCGATCAGCACTGCCAAGGGGCCTGTAATGACGCGTGAGTAGAGAACGGCGGGCACGCCGAGCTCGATCGTCTCGGGATCTGCCTCGCCGAGACTGAGTCCGACGGGGACAAAGTCCGCGCCGACCTGTGCATTGATCGCAAAGAGTGCGGGCAGCGCATACTGCGGCGGGATGTTCCCCATGCCGATCTGCGCGCCGAGCAGCGTACCGACGACCTGCGCGATGACGGCGCCAGGGCCGAGCACGGGCGAGATGAACGGAATCGCGCAGATGAGAGAGATGATGAGCATGCCCGGCAGCGAGCTCGCGAGCGGCGAGATCGTATTTGCGATGACATTGCCGAGCCCCGACACAGAGATGATGCCGAGGATCATGGAGACGAACGCCATGAACGGCAGAATGCTCTTGACCGTGATGTCGATCGTCTCACGCCCTGCAGCATAGAACTTGTTGACCACGCCGCCGATCGCAATACCGAGACGCGTGACGAAATTCTTTTCGCGCCCCGCCTGCATTGCAGCGATCTCCGCCTTTGCCTGATCCTTGCTCTTCGGTGCATGTGCGGGCGCAGCTTCCGCTGCTGCTGCACTCTCCGCCTCATCCGCATAGGAGAGGCAGGAGAGATCGACCGCCGACACGTAGAGCTCCTTCGTGATGAACTGCGCAAGCGGCCCCGTCTTACCGACGGGCAGCACATTCGCCGTCAGGATACCCTTCTTCGGATAGACACCGCAGCGTGCCGTACCGCCGCAGTCCACAACAGCGAGCAGGATCTCCTCATCCGGTACCCCCGTCGAGAATCCGTCGACCGCCGTGCAGCCCGTCATCTCTGCAATCTTTGCCGCGAGCGGGTGAATGCCGCCGCCCGTCACGCTGACGATCTTGCTGCGCGCCTCCGTCGGAACGAGTACGAGAGGTCCGCCCCATCCGCCCTTTCCGGCGACAATCTTGACTGATTGATACATTCGTTTTCCTCCTATGTGATAAAATCCCCTCTTCATGCGAGGCCTTACAAAGCATGAACTACACAGACTCCTGCTTCCCTTCGTTATGCAGCCGTATCATCAGGGCATCGAGTGCCTGCATATGCCCCTTGTAGTGCGCACGCCGCTTCTCGGGCAGCGCCGCATACTCCGCATGCAGGTCGTAGATCGTCCGCCCGACGATGTCCGCCATCGGACGAAAGCGGCTGAGGATGGTCATCCCCTGCATGATCCGCCCATCCAGAATCACGCCCGTGGAATTGCACGCAATCACAACGATGTTTGACGGACCGAGTTTGCGCCTGCGCGCACCGATGCCGACATTGCCGAGCTTGTGCATCTCGCGCACGGCACGCTTGTACTCCTTCACCTGTAAATGGGTGCCGACGACTTGGATGACGAAGAGCAGGAACAAGCCGCCGAGAAGCATCTCTGTCTGCAAGGAACTACCTCCTGTCTGTCATGGAATGGAAACGATTTGAATTATACCATATAAAACATATTTTTTACAATAAATCCCCGGTTGAATTTTTGTAAATGTATCTTGCGGCGCCGCCATCATTTGTCATTTGTTCAGGAAATAAAAAAGCTGCCACATTGCGACAGCTCCGTGTATCCGTTTATGCTGTTTTTGAAATGAGGTTGATGTAGTGCGTGAGCACCTTGCGCATCCGTATAGACGTTCAGCTTCGTGATGCCGTCGCGCACGGCGCGCCGCAGATTCTCATCCCCCGTGCCGGAGCCGCCGTGCAGCACGAGCGGCACAGGTACGGCTGCGGCAAGTGCGCGCAAGCGCTCGAAGTTCAGCTCCGGCGTTTTATTGCTCTTGTAGACGCCGTGCGATGTGCCGACCGAGACGGCGAGCGAGTCCACACCCGTCGCCTCGACAAAGGCCACCGCCTCCTCCACCGTCGTATAGACGCTCTCGGAGGTCTCGCCCTCAACGCCCTCGGATGCGCCGCCGACATGACCGATCTCCGCCTCGACACTGACGCCCTGCGTATGCGCGTGCGCGACAACCGCCTTCGTCAGGCGGATGTTCTCGTCCATATCCTTCATTGAGGCATCCAGCATAACGGAGGTGAACCCAAGCTCGATCGCGCGATGCAGGAAGTCAAAATCCTGCCCGTGATCGAGATGCAGAACGATCGGGGTTGTCACCTTCTCCGCCCAGTATTTGCCGACGAGCGCCGCCTCCTCGAGGGAGATCAGCCCCGCATGCCCCTGCGCAAAGGAGAGGAGGATCGGCGTCCTGAGCGCGTCCGCCGTCTGCGCAAAGACGCGCGCCGCGTTCAGCGTGAGAAAATCGGGCGCAACAATACCGTAGCGCCCTGCCTTTGCCGCATCAAGCACGGATTTTCCATCGACCAACATAATGACTCCTCCTTTTCTGAAAACACATTGATTTCGTGCTTATCATATTTCAGAGGAGTCCATTTGTCAATCATTTTATTTACCAGTGGTTATTATTTTGTTGAGCGCACACGGAATCGGCTGCGGAACGCATCCGCCTTCGAGGTTGCATATTGGATGATTTGCCCCTCGCGATCTGTTGTCAATATGCGCGTGACGAAGATCGGCGCCTGCTCCTCCACCTCGAGATAGAGCGCGATTTCGGGCGTCGCACGAATCACCTCGATTGTTTTGTCCTCCGCAAAGGGGTGGACATCATGCGCCGCAAGCGTGCGTAGCAGCCCATGCGCCGTGAAGTCCGTGTGCACGAGCTCAGGACAGAGCGCGAGCGGGATATAGTCGTCCGTGACGGCATAGATCTTCTCGTCCACATAGCGCAGACGCTTGAGGTGGAAGACGAGCGTCTCATCGGTGAGTCCGAGCATCGCCGCGAGGTTTCCGCGTGCGGGTTCGACCACCTGCTGCAGAACCGTGCTACGCGTCACGCGCCCCTCCGCCGAGAACATCTGCGCCAACCCGAAGCCGCGTTCTGCCGTCTCGGAGTAGTCCACGGGGATCTTCTCCCCCGTGTAGAACGAGCCGCGCCCCTGCATGCGCACAATCTTGTTCTCCGCCTCGAGCAGCTCGAGCGCCTTGCGCACGGTCGGACGGCTCACGCCAAGCATCTGACACAGCTCCCGCTCGCCCGGAATCGGAGAGAAATACGCAAGGTCGGCAAACTGCCGCTCCATCGCATCGCGAATCTTCTCGTGCAGACGCTCGCGTTTTTTGCCCGCCATGAACAGCCCTCCTCTTTTACCTTTGTTATAGTATAGAATTACTTGTCCTTTTGTCAACAAAAATTCCCTTGCATGTATATTTTACCTGTGGTAACATTTTATTAACCAATGGTAATCGTTTATCTCATACAGGAGGTCAGCATCATGAAGAGCAGTCTTGCCCCATTCCTCGTTGTCAACCCGAAGTCCTATCTCTACGGCAAGGAATCGCTCGCACTCGCGCGCTCTGCCGATCATGCCGCCAAGGAGACGGGGCTGAAGATCTACTTCACCTGCCCGTTCTCCGACATCCGCTACATTCGTGAGAACACGGAGGCGATCATCGTCACGGCACAGGCGATGGAGAGCCTGCGACCCGGCCGCGGCATGGGACATCTTCTCCCCGAGGCGATCTATGAGGCAGGCGCACGTGCGACCTTCCTCAACCACGCGGAGAACCCGATGACGATGGCAGAGCTCGCCAAGACGATTGCGCGTGCGCGCGAAATCGGCATCGAGACGATTGCCTGCGCGGATTCCCTCGCCGAGGGCACGGCAATCGCCGCATTCCGCCCCGACATCCTCCTCTGCGAGCCGACCGACCTCATCGGTACGGGCAAGACAGCAGACGACAGCTACACGACCGCCATCGTTGCGAAGATCCGCACGATCGACCCCGGCATCGGCATCATGATCGCCTCGGGCATCACGACCGCGGACGATGTCTATCGTGTCGTACGCCTCGGTGCGGACGGCAGCGGTGCAACGAGCGGCATCCTCAGCGCCCCCGATCCGGCAAAGCGGATTCTGGAGATGGCAGAGGCCATTGTACGCGCCGCCGAGGTGCGTGAGTCACAAGGAAGCGCGGCATAGGCGCGGAGGAGAGATCAAATGGCCGTATTCAAGAAAAAACTGTCGCTCACATCTCACGGAGATACGCCGACCTTTATCAATATCACGGAGGAGCTGCGTTCTGCTATCGCCGAGAGTGGCATACAGGAGGGCATTGCAACCGTCATCTCCCCGCATACCACCTGCGCCGTCTTCTTTGAGGAGTTTGTGCACGATGTGGACGAGATGGGCACAGAGTTCCTGCAGAATGATCTGAACGCCGTCCTCGAGAAGCTCATCCCGAACCAGACGGGCTGGAACCAGTACCAGTACCCGGGCGAAGAGCACTACCGCGCCGTCGAGAGCTGGCCCGATGCCGAAGCATACCTCCCCGGCGGTGACCGAACGGCACTCTGGAACTGCGACGCGCACCTCAAGGCGACCCTCATCGGCTCCTCGGAGACATTCGAGGTTGCGGATGGCAAGCTCGCTGTCGGTACAACGGGCTACTGCTACTTCGTCGACTTCGACCGCACGCGCGCGCGCACGCGCAAATGCGCAATTGTCGTGATGGGCGAATAAACTCATTCAAAGGGATTACCGTATGAGGAAATTTTACATCCTCATACGGTAATCCCTTTTTTATCTGATTTTTTAAGTTGACAAGATTCACACAATAATGTATTCTACCAACGAGAAAATGAGGGAATCACTACAGAAGGAAATTTCTGCAATAAACGAATTGCTGCATAATCATA
>NZ_ALKG01000135.1 GCF_000286455.1 Selenomonas sp. FOBRC6 | reverse complement strand
GGCGCGGCTCCGTCGCTTCCCTGCAGTGACGGCGGCATCGGTACGCGACGGCGCGGTAGAACTCTGGCACGAGGGACAGATTCCTGCTGCGCGCATTCTTGGCGTCGCGGAGCGTGCCGTGCGTGAGGCGGCAGAGAAGACGGTGACACCGACGGAGCAGATGGCGGAGTTCCGCCGCGATGCCGTGATCTCGCTGGCGAGCTTTGCGGCGATGGAGCTCCTGAAGCGCGGTGCGCCCGAGCTCTTTGCCTCGATGACCGTGCTGCGCTCCCTGCTTGTCCTCGGAATCTCACGCAACTTCATCAAGACGGGAATCGGCGGACTGATCAAGGATCGACAGCCGAATGCGGACACGCTGACGACAACGGCGGTCGTTGCCTCCGTGCTGGCGGGCAAGCCGGAGTCGAGCCTCATGCTCCTCGCACTCAGCAACGGTGCGGAGATGCTGACGAGCTACGCAGCGGAGAAGGCACGCACACATCTCGGGACTGCTCTCACTCGGGCAGCGCGATGTCTGGCTGGTTGAAGAGACGGCGGACGGCGAGGTTGAGCGTAAGGTGCCCGTGGAGGAGGTGCGCCCCGGCGATACGATCGCCGTGCACGCGGGCGAGAAAATTGTGATTGATGGGCGCGTGCTGCGCGGTGACGCGGCGGTGACGCAGGCGTCGATTACGGGGGAATCCGCGCCCGCAATGAAGCACGAGGGTGCGCCCGTCTATGCGGGCAGTGTGGTCGAGGCGGGCGAGCTCGTCGTCAAGGTGGAGAAGGTGGGCGGCGATACCTCGCTCGCGCACATTGTCCACCTCGTCGAGGAGGCGCAGACGCGTCGCGCGCCCGTGCAGAATTTTGCCGATCAGATGGCAAACTATCTCGTGCCTGTGTCCTTCCTCGGCGCGGCGATTGTCTACGGGGCGACGCGCGACTGGGGACGGGTGCTGAATCTGCTCTTTATCGACTTTTCCTGCGGGCTCAAGCTCTCCACCGCGACGGCGATGTCGGCGTCGATCGCTGCAGCTGCAAAGCGTGGCATTCTCGTCAAGGGCGGCAACTATGTCGAGGCGCTTGCGCGCACGGATACGGTCGTGCTCGACAAGACGGGGACGCTGACGGTCGGCGTGCCGGAGATCACGTTCATCCGCACGGCGGCGGGCGTGACGGAGAAGGAGGTCATCCTCCTCGCGGCGTCGGCGGAGGAGCACTCCGTGCATCCACTTGCGGTCGCGATTCAGAAATATGTGGAGGAGAAGGCATGGGTAACACCGCAGCACCGATCCTCCAAGACCATTGTGGCGCGCGGCATGCTCGCCGAGGTGCCCAATTTCGAGGGCTATACGGGCGGTACGGTGCGCGTTGGTAGCCGCCGGTTCCTCCAAGAGAATGGAATCACGGATGAGGAGGAGCTTGGCGCCCAGGTCGTGGGCAAGAATCTCCTCTACGTGGCGCGCGATGCGCAGCTCATCGGCATCATCGGCATCGAGGACCCCATTCGGCCAAAGATGAAGAAGACGCTGAATCAGCTGCGTCGCTGTGGCGTGGATGAGATCGTCATGCTGACGGGTGATGCGAAGGCGGTTGCGGCAGATGTCGCGCGCGAGATGGATGTGGACTCCTATCACGCGGAGATTCTGCCCGAGGACAAGTCGCGCTACGTCAACGAACTGCGTCAGCGCGGCACGGTAATGATGGTCGGCGACGGGATCAACGACGCACCCGCGCTCGCGTTTGCGGATGTGGGCGTCTCGCTCGGCGGACGTCAGACGGACATTGCAGCGGAGTCCTCGGCGGTGACGATCCACGCGGAGGATCCCACGCGCCTCGTGGAGGCGCTGCGTCTCGGACAGCGGACGATGCACCTCGTGCACCAGAATTTCAAGGCGACGCTGCTCATCAACTCGTCGGCGATGCTGCTCGGCGCACTCGGCTCGATCAGTCCGCTCGCGGCAGCGGCGATCCACAACACGGCGACACTCGGCGTCGTGCTGAACAGCTGTCGCATCCTGACACCCGAGGGCGGCATTTTCGCACGGCGCACGCGGCCATGACGGGGTGAACTGTGCTCCTACCTTAAAGTATTGATTTTTCCTGTATCCTGTTGTAGAATACGAGGGAATGAAATGAAAAGATAGTTTCGGATCACGCATCTACCGATCCGCTATTTGGGAGGAGAGTTTTGTCAATGGCAGGAAAGATGAAGAACTGCTCAAGCTGCGGGAAGGTATTTGTTTCGATCAACAATGCTCGTATCTGCGTGGATTGCCGTGAGAAGGAAGAGCAGTGGGAGAAGCAGATCGTGGAATATGTGCGCGATCATCCGAAGAGCCAGATCCCCGAGATTGTCGAGGCGACAGGGGTGCAGGAGCCGGTGATCCGCCGCATGATTCGCGAGGGGCGCTTCATCTCCTCCGATGTCCAGCTCTTCTATCCGTGTGATAAGTGCGGCTCGCCGATCCAGAAGGGACAGTACTGCGACAAGTGTCAGAAGGAGATGCGTGAGGAGCTGACGGCGGCTGTTGCAAAGAAGTCCGCCTCAGGCATGCGCACGACTTCGGACGGCTCCGGTGGACGGCGCGGCTATGTGACGCTCGGTGATAAATAAAAACTGAAGAACGCGTGCTTAGGAAAAACTTCTTAAGTACGCGTCTTTTTTTTTCGATAAAGAATGTGAAAGGACTCCGACCCTTTTTCGGAGGGTATATCGGAGCAATACATAGGTGGTGAAGAATATGTTGATCGGCAATCATGCAGTTGCGGCTGTGAGCCGTCTCTATGCGGGCAGCCAACCGACGGGTACGCGCCGTGTGGATGCAGCCGGCACCGTACAGCGTCCCGACGCATTCGAGCTCTCGGGTGAGGTGCAGAGCTTTGGCGATATCCTGCAAAAACTGCGGGGGATGGACGACGTCCGCACAGAGCGCGTGGAGGCGCTCGCGGCACGCGCACAGGAACCCTCTTCTTCGGACATTGCGGCGAAGATGCTCGCGATGCGCTACTGATACAGGACAGACTCATGTGGAATGCATTTACGACAACACTTGAGGAATTATATCGACAGTACGAGAAGATCCGTGCCCTGCAGGAGAAGAAGCGCGGCGTTCTTGTTGCGCTCGATATGGCGGCGCTTGAGAAGCTGACGGTCGAGGAGGACTTCCTCGCAAAGGCTGTGCAGGAGCTCGAAAAGCAGCGCCTGACGCAGCTGGCGCAAATCGCGCAGGAAACGCCCGGCGTCAGTGCCGAGACGAATATGGAGGAGTTGGCTCTGCTTGCGCCGACGGATGCGATTCACCGCTCCGTGCTCGCTGCGAGCCGAAATCTCAGCCGCATCGTCAAGGAGACGGCGGAGCGCAGCGAGGCGAATTCCCTGCTGATCGAGGGAGCACTCATGGCAGTGAACCGCCAGCTTGGCAAAATCGGCGGAGCCGTTGTCGATCCCGTCTATGGCAACACGGGGGGCGAGCAGGTGCGGCATCTGAAGAAGAATCTGGACTATAAGGCGTGAACGGCGATGACGAATGAAACCCGTGAGGCGCTTGTGCTCCTAAAGGCACAGCTTGCCGCCTGCGAAGAGGCGGCGCTTCGCTTTGGTGCACTCAGCGATGCACTCTGTCAGAGCGCATCGGGAGGCGGCGTTGCGGAGCCTACGGCGGCAGCCGAACACAGCCTGACTGAGGTGCGCACGCTTGCGCGGCGGCAGTCGGATTTTCTCATGAATACGGGGGGCGAGAGCCTCGCTGCTGTTATTTCATGTGAGCCAAATCTGCGTGAACGCCTCGCAGTAGAACGTGTCCTGCGTGCCGTTGCAGCGCGCCAGGAAGAGCTGCGGGAGCGCATACAGATCTGCGCGGAGCTGCTGCAGAACAGCGCTGCGTTTGTGAACTATCAGCTCAACGTCATCTCCGGCACCGTTGCCGAGGATACCTACGGCAGATCGCAGCCCGTTGCGGGCCCTGCACCGGGCGTGAACCGTGCGGTTGCGATGTTTGATGCGGATGTATAAGTCAGATATAGAGAAAGAGTGAGGGATCTATGCGGTCAACATTTGCCGGACTCAATACGATGGTGCGGGGCATACAGAACAATCAGCTCTCGCTCGACACTGTCGGCCACAATATTACGAATGCCTCGACCGAGGGCTATTCGCGTCAGCGCGTCGATTCGGCGGCGACGAACTATCAGGAGCGCCCGTCCCTCTACGGCGGGGTCTATGTCGGCGGCGGCGTGGATGTCGTGGCGCTGAACCGCGCGCGCAATATCTACGCGGACAGGCAGTTCTGGTCGGAGAACTCAGCGCAGAATCTCTATCAAACCTACAAGACGAACTATGATAAGGTGGAGACGATCTTCAATGACTCCAAGAAGACGGGTATCCTGAACGCGATGCAGCAGTTCTACTCCTCTTGGGTCAATCTGTCCGACTATGCAAGCGACGCGGCGTCGCGCACGGCGGTGATCACGAAGGGGAACAACCTCGTTGACCGCATCAAGACGAGTGCAAAGCAGTTGCAGGCACAGATCAATGCACAGTACGAAGAGACGCGCATTCAGGTCGGGAAGCTCAACGGGATCACGAAGGAGATTGCACGCCTCAACAAGAATATCATGCTCGCCGAGACGAACGGCGGCAAGGCGAACGATCTGCGCGACCAGCGCGACCTCCTCGTCGACAAGCTCTCTGAGATCACAAATGTCAATGTCTATGAAGAGGCAAATGGACAGTATACCGTCGTGTCGAACGGCATGTCGCTCGTCCAGCGCGAGAATACGCTGACCGTCGAGATGAGTGAACCCATCTACAACCAGCAGTATGGCCTCTCGGACTACACCCTCCGCATCAAGGAGGCGGGCGGCATCGGCTATGTCCCGCAGAGCGGCATTCTGAAGGCTCTTTCGGATACGATCGTGCAGGACAAGGGACATATCGACCAGCTTGCGGACATCTCCGCAACACTGCTCACGACGTTCAACGATGTGCACAAGCTGGGGGCGGGCATCGATAACGATCCGACCACAGGCCCCACGACATGGCTGAACTTCTTCGGACAGAACAAGTTCACATCCCCAACGGGTACAACCTACGATCAGATGCAGTACACATGGCATGTCAATACGACGACGGGCGAGCGCTGGATGGAGGCGGCAGGATCTACGATCACACGGACGGCCGCAGCAGGACCTCCCGCCGAGGTCACGGTGACGGCAACGGTCACAGGCGGACCGGATAAGCTCAAGTCCATGCAGATCATCAACGCGCTCAAGATCAGTGATGAGCTGACGGCACAGGGCGGGCAGAACCTCGTTGCCGCGCGCCAGATTGCGGATGCCAACGGGACGAAGGTCGTGCCGACAGCACTGAGCGGCACGGGCGCGACCTACAAATACAAGGTTTCTGAGATCAACGGCACGGGCGACGGCACGATGGCGGTCGAGCTGAGCAAGCTCTTCAACATCGATCTGGCAGGTACGATGAATCCACGCGGTACGACGCGCGCGATCAGCGATATATCCATCAACCAGTACTACAACGGCATGATGAGCCAGCTTGGTGCAGATGCCGAGAATGTCGACAAGACGCTCAAGCAGCAGGACGATCTCATGACGCAGATCGAGCAGTGGCGTCAGTCCACGTCGGGGGTCGACTGGAACGAGGAGTTGACGAATATGCTCAAGTTCCAGACGGGCTATGGGGCATGTTCGCGCGTGCTCACGTCGATGGATGAGATGCTGGATCGACTGATCAACAGCACCGGTGTCGTCGGAAGGTAAGAGGTGAGATATGGTACGCATTAGCAGCAACTATATGGTGCAGCGCTATCAGAAAGATCTGAACGCGCTCGACTACACGAAGACGAAGCTCATGGAGCAGGGCGACGGCAGCAAGCTGCACCGTCCCTCCGACAACTCGGTGGACTACTCGCGCTACCTGCGCTACGACGTCAACGAGGGAGAGAACAACCGCTATCAGGAGAGCGTAAAGGCAGGTATCTCGTGGATGGCCTCGACCCAGACTGCACTCTCGGGCATGGAGGACATCCAGAAGACATTCAAGGCGAAGACGATTCAGGGCGCGAACGATGACAAGGATGAGAAGGGCGGCGACTGGCCTGCGATTGCACGCGAGATGAAGGCCGGGATCGAGCAGATTATCTCTCTCGGCAATACGCAGCTTGGTGATCGCTACATCTTTTCGGGACAGGCGGATCTGCGCCAGCCGTTTGCAATGTCGAGCGAGGCAGATCTCAAGAAGCGCGGCGTATCGAAGACCCTCGATGACCGCCAGTCGGCATTCTTCAGCGATGCGAGCGACAACGACAGCGCGGACTTCCTGCACCAGATGCTCTCGCTCGATGGTGACGACGGCAATACCTACTATCTGAATACGCTGACCGGCAAGATCTACACGAAGGAATTCGTGCAGGAAGGCTACAAGGATATGATCGCCAAGGGCTACAAGACCGAGGCGGAGGCGATTGCCGCCGGTGAGACGACCTTCGTGGGAAATGTGCCTGCCGCGATCAAGGGATCGACCTTTATCAAGGATAATTTTAAGAATACAGGCGAGATCACGACAGCGGGTGCCGGGTGGACAGGCACGGCAAACGGCGTCAACCTCAAGTTCTCCACCGTGCGTCAGCAGATTGTCACCTATAGCGGCGATCTACGCTATATCTCGATGGTCAAGCAGAATGGCTCAACGGAGCCGTCGGCGGATACGGTCAACAAGACGGGGATGGATATCTTCGGACGCGATCTCTTCGATGACAAGAACTCGGGAAACGACCCCTCGGGGACGGCGATGGTCAACAATATGCTGACCGTCTACGCCAAGACGAAGGCGTGCGACGCGCACTGGCTGAGCTCGGACGGCGTGACGCTCGCCGATGTTGCGAATCAGGTGACCCTGCAGGCACATACGGAGACGGGCGCACGCAGCGGCCTCTATACGGATATGAAGGATATTCTCACGAACCATCAGGAGAACATCACGCGCGATATTACGAACGTCTCGGGCACGGATGTCGCAGAGCTCGCAACGAAGATGATGCAGCAGCAGACGATCATGAGCATGTCGCTCTCAATGGGGGCGCGCATTCTGCCACTCTCACTCGTGGATTATCTGCGGTAACATCGTTTGATTTGTCTTTCATAACGGGAAAATAACGGGAAAGGATGCCCTTTATGCCCATGCTCTATCTCAACGTGCGGCACACGCTTCCGATGATCGGCATGCGCGTGCAGCGTAATACACTGGACAGCAGTATCAATCAGCCGCGCTATGAACAGGAGACGCAGACGGCGCGCTCCAACCGCGGAGTGACGCAGCCGAAACTGACGATCAACAGCTATCCGAGCCGTCACAGCTACGGCTATACGAACAACACGGACTTTGCCCGCGAGAATTACGAGCGCGGCATGAGCGAGGTGCAGAAGGGGACCTCAAAGCATACGCAGATGGCGTGGGCACTTGTCGAGGATGGCTCCAAGCAGGGACGTCAGGTCGGTATTGAGTTTGCAAAGCGCGATATGGAGAATCGCGTGACACGGCAGCGGCAGCTCGTGGCGGCGGCGATTCCCGACCCTGAGATTCACTTCGATGTAGGGCAGGCGGTCGGCGAGCCGACCATCGGGCGGACAACGCCCCGCTGGAACACGGAGGGGCAGGCACGCGTCCAATTCAACCGCGGCAGTATCGAGACCTATCTGCAGCAAAAAGGCGATATACACAGGTGGGTCAGCGAGGGCAAATACGATATCTATGCATGACAGGAGTCATTGATGAAGAAGATTATGACGAGTCGCTTCGGCGAGATTGAGGCGGCAGAAGAGTCCATCATCCATTTTGCAGCGGGTATTCCCGCCTTCGAGGAGGAGCGGGAGTTCATCATCATCCCCTATGAGGAGGACAGTCCGTATGTCTTTTTGCAGTCTGTAAAGACGCCGGAACTTGCCTTCCTTATGACGATGCCGCTCGCATTTTTCCCGGACTATGAGTTCACGATCGATGATGAGGTCGAAGCGGAGCTCGGTCTGACTTCGCCCGAGGAGGTGCTGATCTATGCGATCCTCACACTTGCGGGCAAGGAGATCCGTGATCTGACGGCGAACCTCATGGCTCCCATCGTCATCAATGCGGCGACACGTCAGGCGAAGCAGATCGTGCTCGACCGGAGTCCCTACACAACGAAGCACCGTCTCTTTCCCTCTGAGAAGGAGGCTCAGTAATGCTCGTACTCACACGCAAACCCAGACAGCAGATCATGATCGGCGACAATGTCGTCGTCAACATCGTGGAGGTGCAAGGCGACAACGTGCGCATTGCGATTGATGCGCCGCGCAGCGTCAAGATCTATCGCGGTGAGATATACCGGGCGATTCAGGAAGAGAATCAAAAGGCTGCGGCAGCGCCTGCAAACTTTGATCTCAGTGCGTTGCCCAAGAACTAATTATTATAGCTCAAGGAAGAACAGAGTGGGAACGCCGGATGCGTTCCCTATGACACACGGAGGGGTGCCTTATGACCGTAAAGAATGTTCAGGATGTCATGCTGGCGGCGGTTGCCGTCAGCGGTATGAAGGGGGCGGATACGCCCTCTGCAAATGCGTCCGAAGCGCCTGCGAAGGAGGTAAGTCAGGCGCAGCCCGTCGATACGCTTGCCGCAGAGGATGCAAAGGCTCAGGATGAGGCGGCTGCGGAGCAGAAGGAGCAGCACGCGCCTCTCTCTGAGGAGCAGACGGCATATATCACAGAACAGCTCAATGAAATCATGCGCAACATCAATGTTGACCTGCAGTTCCAGTATCACAAAGAGGTGAACTTCATGTCCGTGCGCATGCTCGACAAGAAAACGGGCGAGGTTCTGCGTGAGGTTCCACCCGAGGCGATGGTAGAGCATATGATAAAGGTGCACGACTGGATCGGCGCCTTCTTGGACAAGACGGCATAGGCGGGGTTGAAGGAGGATATTATGGCAGGAGCAAGAGGTATCTACGGGCTCTCCGGCTCGGGACTCGACGTTGAGTCGCTGGTCAAGGTCGGAATGATCTCGCAGCAGAAGAAATACGATCGCATTTATAAGAAGGAAGTCGAAACGGAGTGGCGCAAGGAGGCCTATGCGAACGTCTATGACAAGGTCAATACGTTCCGCAGCCGCATGTCGGACTATCGCCTGAGTTCCTCGACGAAACCGATGACGACGACGAGTTCACTTGCGGATTCTGTCACGGCAACGGCAAATGCGAGTGCAGGCGTTATGTCTCATACGGTCGAGGTCACGCAGGCGGCGTCGAACGCCTATTTTATGACGGCGACGGGGCAGCATGTGGATCGTGCCAATACCGGTGCGGCTTCGAGCGTTATGCTCAAAGACGTTGCGTTTGCAGGCGGTACAATGCCGGCGGGTATGGCAGCGGGAGACACGGCGCTTAAATTTACGGTCTCGAACGGAACGGGCTCGGCAGAGGTGACGTTCACCGCAGAGGAAGTCTTTACGAAGAACCTCACACTGAATGACCTCGCAAACCGCATCAACAATGCGCGCTATACGGATTCGAGCGGCAAGAAGACTGCACTGGATATCCGCGCGGGCTACGACTCCGTGTCCGACGGCTTCTCCCTCTTCAACACGAAGACGGGCGATTCGAACAAGATCAATCTCTCGGTGGATACGACGTCGAGCTCGGCGGGCTATACGACGACCCTTCTGAGCAATCTGAAGCTCGGCTCTGTCAGCAACGGTGCGATCAGTGCGCCTGTGGCGTTTACAACGAGCGGTTCGAGGAGCTCCATCGAGGTGGCGGGCACGAATGCGAATGTCAAGATCGACGGGCGCACGTACAATAATCTGCAGGAGAACAATCTGACGGTCAACGGCGTCACCTATACATTTAAGAAGCAGACGACGGGCGCCGCGACAATCAATGTCGCGCAGGATCAGGACAAGCTCGTCGAGAACGTCAAGAAATTCGTTGAGGAGTACAACGCCCTGCTCGATGACCTCGTCAAACAGTATGGTGACAAGGGACACAAGGACTACGGTGTGCTCACGAAGTCGCAAGAAGACGGCATGACGAAGGATCAGGTTGAGAAGTGGAACGCAAAGGCGAAGGAGGGGCTCCTCTATCGCGACAGCTATCTGCGCTCCATTATCGGTGATCTGCGCGATGCGGTCATCAACCGCGTGGAGTCCGTGCCTGGGCGCTACAGCACACTCTCGTCGATCGGTATTACGGCGAAGAACCAGACGGGGCATCTGCAGCTCGATGAGACGAAGCTCAAGGCGGCGATTGCCGCTGAGCCGGATGCTGTGAACCGCCTCATCTCCTACGATGATGAGAACAACGACTTCGGCAACAACGGCGTGGCCTCGCGTATCTACAACAAGATGAGTGGACGCATGAAGGAGATGGAGCGTCACTCCGGCGTTGCGGCGGATAAGACGGATCTCAGCGAGCTGGGCAAGCTCATCCAGAACTACGAGAAGCAGATGAGCGACTTCAAGCGCCTCATGTCTTCCTTTGAAAGCAAGCTCTACGAGAAGTACAATGCGATGGAGGTTGCGATCTCCCGTCTCTCGACACAGTTCAACTTCTTTAATGCGCAGTGATGCAAGGGGGCTTCCCATATGGTAAATAGTGCTGCGGAGGCATATAAGAAGCAGCAGGTGATGACGGCGACACCTGAGGCGCTGACCCTCATGCTCTACAACGGCTGCCTCAAGTTCATCAAGGAGGGCGTCGAGGCTCTTGTGGAGAAGAACTACGAGAGTGCAAATACGTCGCTCCAAAAAGCGCAGAATATCATCTCCGAGTTCCGCGTTACGCTCAACATGGACTATGAGATCTCCCATCAGCTTCTGCCACTCTACAATTACGCCTATGATCGCCTCGTTGAGGGCAATATGAAGAGCGACCCTGAGATCATTGCGGAGGCGACGGACATCATGACCGAGCTTCGCGATGCATGGGCGCAGGCGATGAAGAAGGCGCGTGAGGAGAAAGGTGCACAGGGCATGGAAGGGAGCGGCGTCTATGCCGGATGAATCCTATGAGACGGCGCGCTCCCTCTGGGAGAAGTACCGTATGCTCACGCATGAACTTCTGAAATTCGTGGATGAAGACGAGATTGATACCTTTATTGAACTCGTCGAGCAGCGCGAGCACGTTGTCGATCTGCTCAAGGAGCTCCCGTCGGATCCCTACCGCACGGGTGCGGAATGGGCAGCATATGATGCGGAGGTTCGTCCGCTCGAGATGCAGATTCAGTACAAGGCGCGCGCATGGCTGAACCGTTCGCGCCGTCAGAACGCAGCCGTCCACAGCTACGATCTCACAGGGGCAAGTCCCTTGGGCGGAAATCTCAATCGGCGGTACTAATTCTTTTCTAAAAAAAGAGGCGTACCGCCCTTGACAAAGAGATGAAAAAAAAGTAAAATATTTCCAGTCAGATACTTAAGTATGTCTTCATTGCGACGATATACTTTATGTAAGGCGATAATAAGCAAGCGGGGCGGCTGCCATGGATGGCTAGCTAGCAGCCACACAGGATAGACGCGTCACTTGCCTATTATACAGCGGGCACGGATGTCCGCACATACATTCAACATTCCGGCACGTCCGGAAACACCAGGGAGGAATTTACACATGGCAATGGTAGTTAAGAACAACATGTCGGCGGTCAACACGCTCAACATCCTGAACAAGAATCAGTCGGCACTCGCGAAGAGCCTTCAGAAGGTCTCCTCGGGCATGAAGATCAACACCGCTGGCGATGACGCTTCCGGCTATGCCATCTCCGAGCGTATGCGCGTCCAGATCCGTTCGCTCGATCAGGACAACCAGAACGCACAGAACGGCAACAGCATGATGCGTACCGCTGAGGGCGCAGTTTCCAGCACGGTCGAGATTCTCAAGACCCTGAAGGAAAAGGCGATCAACGCAGCGAACGACACGAACACGGATGAGGATCGCCGCACGATCCAGAAGGAGATCAACCAGATGGTTGATCAGATCGACGACAACGCGCTTGCAACGTACAACGGCAAGTACCTCGTCGATGGCTCCCGTAACAGCAAGGGCACGGCGACCTGCACGATCCTTTCGAACGGTGCGCTGAGCACGGCTTCGGCGTGGGCTTCTGCGCTGACGTCTCTTGAAAGCCGCACGAACGAGAGCCTCAACATCCAGTCGACGGATAACGTCACAGTTTCCTATGTCCGTCAGGGTCGCACGTACACGACGACCTTCGCGGTTGGTTCCACGAATGTGCTTTCTGATATTCTCTCGCAGAAGGCATACAATGGTACGGAGTCATTCGCTGGCACGACGCTCATGGGCACGACGCGTGAGGCAGCGCTGATCGGCTACGACAAGGCCGGCAACAGCGTCTACACGGCTGACAACAAGTCTGCCCTCTCGATTGAGGCAAAGGGAACGGGCACGACCTTCCAGATCTCCTCGTTCACGATCTCGATCACGGACAATACGGGGGCAATCCGCAAGACGGCGAACACCGCTCTCGATGCGTTCAACGAGCGCGTTCGTGCAGAGAACAAGTCCGAGGACAACGCTCTCGTTCTCCAGACGGGCACGAAGGCAAATCAGGCGATCAAGGTCAGCATGACGGATATGCGTTCGCTCGCACTCGGCCTCAAGGGCACGGATGGCTCTGTTCTCAGCGTTCAGACGCAGGACAAGGCAAACGCTGCAATCAACACGCTCGAGACGGCTCTCCAGAAGGCTCTCGATGAGCAGGCGAACATCGGCGCTGTTCAGACCCGCCTCAACTACACGAGCTCGAACCTCACGACGGCGTCCGAGAACGTTCAGAACTCCGAGTCCACGATTCGCGATGCGGATATGGCGAAGGAGATGACGAACTACACGAAGAACAACGTGCTGCTCCAGGCTGCGCAGTCCATGCTCGCACAGGCCAACCAGAACAGCTCGGCTGTCCTCTCGCTCCTCCAGTAATTCGCTTCGGCGCATACTTACGGATGACAGGAACCTCTCCCTTCGGGGAGGGGTTCTTTTTCTTTGCTAATTTTACTTATATCGCGTATAATGATTCTTTGAACAGAGATGAAAGGATGTGCGCTATGAAGATCTCCGCCTGCTATATTGTAAAGGACGAAGCTGATGAACTGCGCCGTTCCCTTGCCTCTGTTCGACAGGCGGCAGATGAAATTATTGTTGTTTCGACATCCGGGAGTTCCGAGGTCGCGCGTGCTGCTGATGAATTTTGTGCACGCATCTATGATTTCCCGTGGCAGAATGACTTTGCTCTTGCACGCAATTATGCACTCGAACAATGTACGGGGGATTTGGCCATCTTTTTGGATGCCGATGAATATTTCTTTTATCCGAATAGCTTGCGCGATGGAATTGAAGGCATTGTAAGTGCGAATCCGACCTTTGATATCATTATGATCTCACTCTGTAATTTCATGACAGAGAACTCTTTCGCAGATGCCATGTATCTGTGGAGCCCGCGGATCCTGCGTATGCCGGGGCTGCACTACGAGGGGATGATTCACGAGCAAGTCATACGCGATGATAGGGCGGAGCGTATACTTGTCTATGGAGATGAGCGCCTTGCCGCCGGACATACAGGCTATCTTACGGAGCGGGGAGAGGAGAAGATTCGCCGCAATATTGCCATGCTTGAACGGGATGCTGCCCTTCATGGCTGGAAGGCAATGCATGCCTTTTATTTGGCGGATTGTTACTTCGGTCTGAAAGACTATGCGAAAACCCTGGAGTTTTCCAAGGCGGCTCTGCAGGAAGATGTCGTCTTCATTGGGGAAGAGAGTAAGATCTATCATCAGATGATTGAGTCTATGCGGGCTCTGCATTACTCGGATGAGGAGATGCTAATACTGGCAGAGGAGGCTCTTGCAAAGTTTCCAAATCTGCCGGATTTTTATGCGCAGCGAGGGATGATTCTATGCGGGCTTGCGCGCTATCAGGATGCGGCGGATAGTTTTGAGGAAGCCTTGCAGCATTACGACCATGATTTTTCCGCAATCCATGATTCATCATTCTTTAATCACGCTGCTGCAGCCCGTGTGGCAGATCGAATTGCGCAGATTTATAAGCATTTGGAAGAGCCGGAAAAGGTGAGTGCTTGGTTGGAGAAGGAGAAGTCGTATATGGAAGTGTCTGCAGTTGGCGAGGAGAAGCAGATGCTTCGCATTACGGCATGCTATATTGTGCGCAACGATGCTGTTCATCTGAAAAACTCCATTGAGAGCCTGTGTGATGAAGTTGATGAGCTGATCGTCGTTGATACGGGCTCCTCTGATGATTCTATGCATGTAGCAGAGTCTTTCGGCGCGACTGTATATCATATCCCGTGGGCAGATGACTTTGCGGCTGCGCGCAATGCGGCACTTTCCCATGCAGCGGGAGATTGGATCGTCTTTATCGATGCGGATGAATACTTCTCCGCAGAGACTCGCACACATTTGCGCGCCGTGATAGAACAGGCCCATGCTGAAGATGCAGAGGTGCTTCTGGTACCATGGCATAATATTGATGAGAAAAGCGGGGGGGTTCTGCTTGACTCCTATGCACCGCGCATCTTTCGCAGTCGGGGGGGGCGACGCTATGTCGGAAGGATTCATGAGGAATTGCGGGATGCGGACGGGACAGCTCCACCTTCCCGTATCATTGCGTCGGAGATGCTGACACTTGTGCACACAGGATATTCTGCCGCGTTGACACGTGAAAAGGGGGAGCGCAATCTACGGCTTCTCCTCGCAGAAGTGAAACATACAGAGCATCCGGATCGCTGCTGGCGATATCTCGCAGAGACCTATGATAATCTCGGAGATGAACGGATGGCAGAGCGATATGCTCTTCGCGATATCGCGCTTGGGCGCCGTTCTGTAGTCTATGCGAGCAGCTGTTGGCGCATCCTCCTGCGGATCTATGGGGAGCAGCCCGCACGCAGAGAAAAATATCTTGCCGTTGCGGAGCAGGCAGCTCGCGCGTTTTCGGAACTTCCCGAGATGCATGCGGAGTACGCCGAGGCTCTGGCGGCATTTCATCGTTACGAGGAGGCGATCACGGCAGCGGAGACTGCTCTTGCAGCAGAGCTGCCTGAGACAGGGACGGATCGTTCTCTCTTTACGGCGGAGATGTGCGCTGAACTGCGGCGGCGGCTTGGTATCTGGAATCATATTGCAGCACGCGCAAAGGAACTGCTCATCACGGCTGCAGTCTTTGTGCGCGACGATGCACGGGATATGGAAACATGGCTTGCCAATACAGCTGCCTATGCAGATGAACGCATTGTCATCGATACGGGCTCACAGGATGGGACGCGCGCGCTTGCTGAAAATGCAGGGGCGAAGGTCGTTGATTTTGCGTGGCAGGATGATTTTGCAGCTGCACGGAATGCCGCAATCAATGCGGTGAGTGGAGACTGGGCAGCCGTATTGGATGCCGACGAGTCCTTCTTTGACCCGTCGGAAGTGCGTGCCTATCTTGCAATGGTGGATGTTATTCTGCCGCATGTGGATGCTGTGCTCCTGCCGATCGTGCATGTGGATGAGGATGCGAATGAGCGCGTAACGGGGCGTGCGCCGCATGTCCGCCTCCTGCGCATGGGGCGTGGGCTCTTCTATGAAGGGCGTGTACATGAAGTACTGCGAAAAGAAGGGGGGAAGCCGGCACTCTATCATGAGCCCGCAGCGCTCTCCATCCGCCATGTGGGCTACTCGTCGGGACGAATCCGTGCCAAGCACGAACGAAACCTCGCACTGATGGAGCAGAGAATTGCGGAGGCAGGGCTTCAGCTCGGAGACTGCCGTTATCTTGCGGATACCTATTACGGGCTTGGACAGTATGCGTCGGCACTTATTTACGTGCGTGCAGCATTGGAGGAGGATGTGACCTCGATTGGGGCACAGAGCCATCTCCATCATCTCCTCTTGGATGCAATGGAAAAGGAGCATGTTCCGCTTGTAGAACAGGTTGAGGCCGCAAGGACTGCATGCCGCACATTCCCGCAGCTGCCCGATTTTTATGGGCGCTTGGGTCTTCTGCTTGCGGCGCGCGGGGACGCGGCAGCGCTGCCTGAGCTGACACGTGCGCTTGAACGATATGAGAGCCCTGCGGATGAGAGCGGGGAGGCTTCTGAATTCCCTGCATGGGCGGGGGCGGTATCTGCTGCGCGCGCGCGCCTCCTGATGGAGATGGGGGATAATACTGCGGCAGAGGAGGAAGCCTCGCGTGCGCTTGCGTTTGATACGGCGCGTGAAGAGGCTCTGGATGTTTTTGTGGAGCTGCACGCATCTGAGGATGCGGCGAAACTTTTGGGCGCTCTGCTCGAAATGCTCGGCGAGGATCAGGAAACGTGCGCCTATCTCATGCGCTTTGCGGACAGCTATGGATGGCTTGCACTTGCGGCGGCGGCACGTGCGGCCTTCTCCAGCAGGACAGGACGCCTTGCATCCAGCCCTGCAATCTATGAAAAGGCACGTGCTCTTGCGCCGGAGGAGTTGGGCAACCAGGTTGTCGGTTCGTTGGCTGAATATGTGCGTGAAATGCCGGAAATCTTGCTGCGCTTGGAGCGTGATCGGAATGCGGAGAGTCCGCAGCTCTATCATCGCCTGCGTGAGCTCCTGCCTCAGTCCATCCGGGCATTTTGGCGGCATTACGATGAACCGGATGCGGTGGCGCTACCTGAAGGCAGGGAGGGCTATGACCTCGTGCGCGAGGCATTTATCCACCATGCGGATGCGGCGCAGAGTGAGCGTTTCCTGCGCATATCTGCAGACTATGGCGTAGCGTGTCTGCACTCCGCAGCGGAAGGCTTCGTCAGAGCAGATCGCTGGGAGGGGGCTCTCATTGGATGGGCGATTCTTACTGCGCAGGAGGGAGAAACGGCGGACAGCATCTATGGGATGGCATTTGCCTCGCTGCAGCTCGGTCTGCGCGCAGAGGCGGAAAAGTATCTGGCACGTGTACTTGTGCTCGATCCCATGCACCGGAAATCGAAGGAATTGATGGAGCTGATACAATGAAGATCTCGGCGTGTGTCATCACGAAGAACGAGGCGGAGAATCTGCCGCGCTGGCTCAGATCCATGCGCGTCTTTGCTGATGAGATGATCGTGGTCGATACGGGATCGACGGATGCAACGGTGGAGATTGCACGCGCGGGTGGGGCTCAGGTCTTTCATTTTGACTGGATCAATGACTTCGCCGCAGCGAAGAATTTTGCACTCGATCAGGCTGCGGGGGACTGGGTGGTCTTTACCGATGCGGATGAGTATTTTACCGAAGAAAGCGAGCCGCGTGTGCGGCCGCTGATTGAGGAATACGACAAAAAAAAGACGATGGACGGGTTCATCGTACATCTCGTCAATATTGACATGGATACGGGTGCTCTCATGGGGACGACCGCCGAGGTTCAGCGTATCTTTCGTCGTGCACCGCATATCCGCTTTGTGGGGAGCATTCACGAACATGTGGAGAATCTCAGCGGCGATGCGGGGCGCGAGATGATGATGGCACCGGGGCTGACGCTCTACCATACGGGCTACTCACCGCGCATCATCAAGCAGAAATCCAAACGAGATTTGGAGCTGCTGCTCGCACGGCGCACGCGCGGTGAGCATAAGAAGCTCGATGAATATCATCTGATGGACTGCTATTATACGCTGGAGGATTATCCGCAGGCTGCGCATTATGCACGGCTGGCGCTGGACAGTGAACATCGCCCCGTGGGTTCTGAGGATCGTCCGCATGCCGTCCTCCTTCAGTCGCTTATTCTGATAAAAGCAGCAGATGCGGAGATCACGGCAGCCTACGATGCTGCACGGGAGGCACTGCCGGAGAAGGCAGATTTCCCTCTGATCTACGGAACCTATGCGTGGGATCGGGCGTATTTTACAACGGCCTGTGAGGCATATGCAGAGGGAATCCGCCTGCACGAGGACTTCTATCGCGAAGGGGATTTTTCCGGTGTTCTCGCACCGACCGCATATGTGCGGCTCGGCGAGGCCGCTGCTCTGCGTGGTCATATGGAGGAGGCGTTGCTGTTGCATGAACGAGCCGTGCGCATGAACCCGCGCTTTGCGCCGCTGCTTGGCACATTCATCCGCTTGCTCGAGCGTACAGGGGTGGATGATGCCGCTGTGATTGAGATACTGAACAGGCTCTATGACAGGAACGACGATGCGCGATTCCTCTCTGCCGTATTGGGAGGAACCTCGTTTCGTCTCGCAGCGCTTTACTATGACCGCCGTGCAACTGTGCGCTTCTCCGAACGGCGGCGCTTTTTGCTTGCAGGGGATGTGAGTTCGGCGGCGGCAACGCTCGTGGAGGATATGGAGCGTACGGCAGCCGTTGGTGCGGCCTGTGGGGCAGGCTTCTCACCTGAGCAGCAGGGCGTGCTTGCACTACTCCTGCCGGACTCCTGTAGGGAGCTGTCAGCTGCGCCCGAGGCCGCGCGCATGCTGCGGCGTATCGGTCGGCTTGCAAGAGGGATGAAATGACAATGGATCGACTCGGGGCACTGCGCGATCGTATCTTTGCAGCGCTTGCATGCGGAGATGAGCGGGCGGCGCGGAAGGGCATCAAGAAATTGCAGCGGTACGCCCCTGCAGAGGCAGCCGGACTTCTCACGGCACTTCATATTGAGGCGGGGCGTGCTGACGCGGCTCTTGCGGCGTGGCATGAATGCGCGAAATACGCGCCCCGTGATCCCTATACGGTCTTTTTACGCGCGCGCATATACCTCTTGGAGGGCGCGCGATGCGCGGCGCTGGAGGTGCTCGAGCCGCTGATCGATGCGCCCATGCCTGCGGAGATCGCGGAGAAGGTATATAATCTCGCGGGGCAGTGTGCACGCTTCCTTGGCCGTGCCGCGGAGGCGGTGAATTTCTATGAGCGGGCGCGCGATGCCGCTCCCGACCTTGCGCTCAAGGCGCTCAATGCGAGCAATGTGCTCTTTAACAGGCACTATCTCCCTGCGACGCTTGCCGAGGACAGGGCAGCGGCAGAGTCGTACGGAGCGCTCTTTTCGCAGATACACCAGCTCAGCCATACCGAGCACCGTGCGGGCAGGCGTCTGCGCATCGGCTATCTCTCCCCTGATGTGAGGGAGCACGTTGTGCTCTCCTTTTCGTATGCCCTGATGACGGTGCTCGACCACGTACGATACGAGGTGACTGTCTATGCGCTGAATGCGGAGGATGCCTATACGGAAAAGGTGAAGGCATCTGTTGAACATTTCCGCAATCTCGCGCGCCTTTCGGCAGAGGAGGCGGCGCAGGTCATCTGCCGCGATAAGATCGACATCCTTGTCGATCTCGCGGGGCATACGGCGGGCAGGACGCTGCCGATTCTCGCATACCGTCCTGCGCCCGTGCAGATTTCGGGCATTGGATACTTTGCCTCAACAGGTCTCTCGACGGTGGATTACTTCCTTGCGGATCCGATTCTTGCGGCGGGGGAGGCAGAAAAAGGCTTCGTGGAGGAACTGCTCGTCCTTCCTCAGACACATTTCTGCTGGCAGCCGCTGCACACGGCACCTGCAGTCGATCACGCACCTGCGGCGGGACGCAGCATCATTTTCGGCAGCTTCAACAACTTCACAAAGCTGAATGATGAGGTGCTGCGCGTCTGGGCGGAGATCTTGCGCCACGTGGAGGGGAGCCGCCTGCTCCTCAAGACGGATGTCTTTTCCTATGCAGACGCACGTGCGGAGATTCTGCAGCGCATTGAGGCGGCAGGTATTCCGCTCGCATGCGTCGATACGGAGGGAGCGTCGCGGGATTATCTCGCAGCCTACAATCGCATGGATATTGCGCTCGATCCCTTCCCCTATCCGGGTGGCGGGACGACCTGCGATGCGCTCTACATGGGTGTGCCTGTGGTGACGATGAGGGGGGAGGGCCTCGGCAGCCGCTTTGGTGCATCCCTTGTCGAGAATATTGGCGCGGGGGCACTGATCGCGCAGACAACAGAGGAGTATATTGACCGTGCTGTTTCTTTGGCGCGCGATACGGAGCTGCTCGACGCACTGCACGCAGGGCTGCGCGGGATGATGGAGACCTCTCCTGTCATGGATGCGGCAGCCTATGGCAGCGCCGTAGGAACGGCGTATGAGCAGGTTTGGGCAGCGTATGCAGAACGTGCGCCGCTGTTAAAGTCCTCCTCCATTCATGACGATAGTATGAGTATGGATGTCAAGGTGCTGAAGAACCATATTTTTAGAGCCCTTGAGGGAGAGCACTACGCTGAGGCACAGGCGTGTACAGAGCATGCTTTTGCTGCAGGCATACAGGATGACATGCTCTCCTATCTTCATACGTATGCGATAGAGCGACAGGGCGATCTGCCGCGTGCAATGGAACTTGCAGAGGAGTATCTGGCGACGGGGCGCACGGATCTCCGCCATGAGTTCATGCGGCTGCGTGCCGCCATGGCCTATCGTGTGGGCGATGTGCGGGCAGCGGAATACTACAAATGTGCCTATGATGAGGAGCCGTCCGATATGGGGCTCTACAGCTCGTTCCTGCTCGCACAGAATGCGCAGGATGTGGACGCGGACGAACTCTTCCGCGCGCATTGCGCATATGGCACACTGTTTGCAGATATCCCGTGCTATACATATGCTGCGCCCTATCAGCATGGGAAGATCCGCATTGGCTACATTTCTCCTGATTTTCGTCGCAATGTCCTGCAGCATTTCGTGCAGCCGCTGCTGACGGCGTATAACCACGCGCACTTCGAGGTCTATGTGTACAGTACGGCAGAGAACCCGGATGAGGTGACGGCGGCACTGCGTCCTCATGTTACTGTGTGGCGTGATCTGGCTGAGGAGCCGCCTGAGAAAATTGCCGCGCGGATTCATGCGGATGAGATTGATGTACTCGTCGACTTGGCGGGTCATGCGTCGGGCGGAGCGCTTCCCGTGCTCGCGCGTCGGCCTGCGCCTGTGCAGATGATGGGGCTTGGCTATACAGCGACCTCCGGGCTTGAGACCGTTGACTATTTCCTGACAGATGGATTTTGCGATCCTGTTGGCGGTGTAAGCGAGCACTACTTTACGGAGAAGCTCATCCGTCTGCCGAGCCAGTTCGTCTACGTGCCGCGTGCAGGGCTTCCTGCTCCAACGGGAACGCCTGCAAGACAGCGGGGGCATATCCTCTTTGGCGTATTCAACCAGTACCGCAAATTTACGGATGAGATGCTGCTCCTCTGGCGCGAGATCATGGAGCGTATGCCGACGTCGGAGCTGCTGCTGAAATCTCAGATCTTCTTTGCGCCTGCAATGGTGGAGGCGGTACGCATGCGATTGGAGCGGCTCGGATTCGACTTCACGCGCGTGATTCTGGAGCCTGCAACGACGGACTATATGGAGCGCTATCTCGATGTGGACATTGCACTTGATACGTACCCGTGGCCGGGCGGCGGCACGACCTGTGATGCACTCTACATGGGCGTGCCCGTCGTGACGCTGTACGGGGAGCGACGCAGTACCCGCTTCTCCTATGCGCTGCTGACGCATGTGGGGCTGGAGGAGCTGGCGGTGCAGTCCTCTGCGGACTATGTGGCGTGCGCCGTTACTCTTGCGGGGGATCTCGACAGATTGGATCAGCTGCATGTTGGCTTGCGTGCGCGCATGGAAGGCTCTGCAATTATGGATCAAGAAGGCTATATGCGCGCATTGGAGCGTGCGTATGTGAACGCGCCGAAGGATTGGCACGAAGGGGAGAGGTCATGAAGAAAAAGAAGAAAAAGCAAGCACGTGCGACAGTGGTGCCGCAGTCTTCGCAAAAGATCCGCCTCGGCTATCTCTCCTCGGACTTTGGTACGGGGCGCACGCGCGATCTCCTTCCCGCATTTTTTTTCTGGTATGATCGCGCGCGCTTTGACATTTATGCCTATCATACAGGTGTGGAAGGGGATACAGCATCCTTCGCCAAGAATGCGACACTGCGGGAGATTGGCCATCATAGCCCGCAGGAGGCGGCAGAGGAAATCCAACGGGATAAAATCGATCTGCTCGTCGATCTCTCCCTGCGCATGCCCAATGGTCACATCCGTTCGATCATGCAGCTGCGTCCCGCTCCATATATTGTTTCACTTGCTGCAGACTGTCCCAAGGAGCTTGCAGAAAGACTTCCATCTGTCGAGGGGGATGAAATCTTCTCCCATTGTTATACACCGTTTGAGCGGGTGCAGCACTATACCTACCGAACCCCTCTGCTTGATACGGGGGTTCCGAGCATTGGTGTTGCCGGTGAGTTGCAGAGGGACGAGGCGGAACAGTTTGTGACGCTTGTCGTAAAGCTCTTACAAGGTGTGCATGCCGTTCGCCTGATCTTGCCTGCACGCGTTGCAGAGGGCTTATCGGAGGAGGATTTTGCTCGGATTGCAGAGGCAGGTTCAGAGGATGCTGTGCTCGAGCTCGTGGATGAACTGCCCTACGAAGTACTCGATCTTGTAGTCGGTGTGGATGTTGATCTCGTCGATGTTTGTCGAGCGGCTGACCATGGAGTCCCCCTTCTAACAACAGAAGCTTCTGTATGTGGTCATCATGCTCGGATGTTGCTGGAGAAGCTGGAGCTCATGCCTGCATACAATGGGGCGGAGCTTGTTGCAGAAATTGGCAGACTTCTGTCCGATCAGTCACGCCTCTCAGAGTTCCACGAATGCCTGCATTGGTGGCTTTTGGATCTCTTTGACGGAGGCGCTGTCATGTTTTCCGTGGAGCGTGCCTATTCTCGTGTTTTTGCACAGATGAATGAGGAGCAGGGCGCGGAGATTACAAAGACTCTCTTGGATGTTGCCTCCCGAGAGGACTGGGAGACGGTTCTCTTTGCGGCTCATGCACTGGACGGCATGAATCAGCTGGAAGCGGAGCTGCGCATGAGTCTTGCGTGGGCATATTATTTTCTAGGGCAGGGAAGCCATGCCGGGCGGTGGGCTCTGGCAGCAACCGGACTTGCGCGGGATCGTGAAGCGGCACGGCTCTATCTGTCCGTCATCAGCAAGAGCCCGCCTGGGACAGGGCAGGAGGTCTATGAACGCGCACGTTATGGGCTGCGGCTCATTGAGGAGGGGCTTCCCGCTGTGCCGGAGGTTCGGGCTGCACTTTTAAAGGCCTGCATGATCTATGCGGGACTTGTGCAGGGGGGAGAAGCTGCTTCGATGTACACGAGGCTTTACGCGATGCAAGCTGAGAAGACAGAAATGCGCCGCTTTTATTATGGTGCAAGTCTCTTTCATTTGAATGCGGTGGATCTACCTGCTGCAGAGGTCTACCAAAGAAGCCTTCATTATGGGGAACTCTTTTCCGATGTGCAGCCGTATTCTCACATGGGGCGACGTAAAAAGGAAAAGATCCGCATTGGTTATATCTCGGGAGACTTCCGGCAGCATGTCATGCAGTACTTTATTTGGCCATTCCTTGCGGGTTTTGATCAGGACTCTTTTGAGGTCTATGTTTATAGTTTGGGGGAGCCGGATCAATTTTCGCAATTCTTTCAGACGCTTGTGACATGCTGGCGTGATCTCTCGGACTGCAATATGGATATGGCGGAAATTGCGGGAAAGATCTACCGGGATGAGATCGATATCCTCTTTGATCTTGCGGGGCATACGGCAGAGTCTGGGCTCGCTGCGCTTGCGTGGAAGCCCGCGCCCATCCAGCTTTCCGGTCTTGGCTATATGGCGACGACGGGTCTGCCTGCCGTGGATTATTTTGTGACCGATCATTACTGTGATCCGGAAGGGGGGGGCAGCGAACAGGTCTATGTTGAAAAATTACTGCGCCTGACAAGTCAATTCTGCTATAATGGTTATACGCATCTGCCCGCCTCAGATGGGGCACCCGCACGTCATCGGGGGTACATTTTGTTTGCCTCATTCAATCAGTACCGCAAAATACGAGATGATATGCTTGTGGCGTGGCATCAGATCATGGAACGTATACCGAATTCCCGCCTGCTGCTGAAAAATTCTGCCTATCAGCAGCCCGGCGTTGCAATGACGGCATATAAGCGGCTAAAGGAAATGGGCTTCGATATGAGTCGTGTAACCTTCGAGCCTGGGACAAAGGACTATATGATGCGCTATCTCGATGTGGATATTGCGCTTGACACATTTCCTTGGCCCGGTGGCGGGACGACCTGCGATGCGCTCTATATGGGCGTTCCTGTTATTTCTTATTATACGGAGCGCCACAGCACCCGTTTTAGCTATAGTATCCTTGCCAATATGGGGCTTGCCGAACTTGCCTCTGAGCGTATGGAAGACTATATCGAAACAGCAGTGGTTCTTGCAGGCAATCTGGATCTTTTAGATGCCCTGCACAGGGAGCTGCGCCCTCGCATGAAGGCATCGCCTGTCATGGATCAGGAGGGCTATATTCGTGAGATGGAGGGGTGTTATCGTGCAATCTGGGCGGCGTGGGAAGCGCGGCAAGGAACCGTTTGAACGTGCCTTTGCCGCCGTACAGACCGCACTTGCGGCGGGGAAGCTGGAGAATGCGCTCGGACAACTTCAAGCGATGGAACAAAAGGCGTTCTTTCCTTCAGAGCGGAACTGGGAGCTGCATGAGCTTATGGGGCAGATTCTCTTCTGCCTCTCTGATCTGGAGGCGGCACTGCCGCATTTGAAGATGGCGTGGGAACTGCCGCGCTCCGATCGGATGATGCGCCTTGCCGCGATGAGCAACTATCTGATGGATCTTCACTACGTCGACGGTGTTTCTAATGAGGAGCTGCGCGCGGCGCATCTGGCATATGCCACGCTGCTCGGCATACCGCAGCCGTTCACACACACGAAGCGACGACGGGAGAAGCTGCGTATAGGTTATCTCTCGCCGAATCTTACGGATCATATTGTACTGAACTTTGCGATACAGCTCTTTGCTGCCTATGATCGAGATCGTTTCGAGGTTTATCTCTACGACATAGGAGATCTGCAGAGTGAGGTGACAGACTGGGTCGCAGGGATGGCGGATCGCTATGTCGACCTCTCGAAATTCAGCCCCCAAAAATCGGCTGAGCATATCTATGCCGATCAGGTGGATATTCTCTTTGATCTTGCCGGGCATTCGGCAGGCGGGAAGACACTGCAGATTGCGGCATATAAGCCCGCGCCCGTACAGATCTCTGGAATCGGCTACTTCAACACGACGGGCCTCTCTGCGATGGATTATTTCCTTGGTGACGCAATTGTTGACCCGCCGGAGATGGATGCGCTTTTTGTGGAGCAGATCGTGCGCCTGCCGCAGACACATCTTGCGTTTACCCCATCGGAGCGCTTTCGGGAATATGAACAGATCCAGCGTATACCACATGAGCAGCCTGTATTTGGGAGCTTCAATAATTTCTCAAAAATCACGGATGGAATGCTGGTACTTTGGGGGGAGATACTGCGATGCGTACCGAAAGCGCATTTGCTGCTCAAGCATACGCTGCCCGGTATGGAACCACTCAGCCGTATGCGGGCACGTGCAGAGCGTGCGGGCATCGATCTCGCGCGTTTGGAACTGCGCCCCGGTTCGAAGGATTATCTCCGCGATTATCTGGACGTGGACATCATCCTCGACACCTATCCCTATCAGGGGGGTGGGACAACCTGCGAGGCGCTCTTCATGGGACTTCCTGTCGTGACAACGGCAGGGACGCGTCATGGGGCGCGCTTTGCCGTGAGCCTGCTGAAAAATGTGGGATTGGGCGAACTTGTAGCAGAGAGTCCCGTGGCGTATGTGGAGCGTGCCGTCGGGCTGGCAAATGACGCGGAGCTGCTTGCGGCTCTGCACACGGCGATTCCCGGCATGATGCGGGCATCCCCGCTGATGGATGGTGCACGTTATGTCCGTGCTGTGGAGGCGGCATATGAGATGATATGGGAGCGATACCTCAATGAAGAAGCGTAAGCAAAGCCGTGCAGAGCGCACGCGCAGGAAGCGTGCGCGGCGGGAAGAAAAACGTAATGCGAAAGGGACGATGACGATGGCAGAGAAGAAAGTAGCAACGGTCGAGCAGATTCGTAAACATATGGAGAAAAAGGAGTATGCGGGGGTAATCAACACTTTTGCAGATATGCTTGAGCAGGGAAATCCGCCAGAGGAGTGCTTTGGGGATGTGGCGCGCGCCTACTTCGAACTCGGTGACTATACACGCGCGGCGAGCTGGGTGACCACGACGCTCTCGAAGGATGCAGGTAATGTAGAAGTGCGTATTCTCTTGGGGCGTATTTGCCAGCGTGAGAAACGCCCCGATGATGCGCTCAAGCTCTATGATGCTATCCTGCGTATGCATGGAAATGCTCTTTCAAACGAGCAGCGCGACGAGATCAAACGGCTTGCGGGGCTGGATGCGCGCCTTGCTCTGGAGAAGACACGTACGGAATATCCGCATCTGGCCGCCCTCTTGGGACTCGGTGAGGCTCCTGTCAAGGAGAGCTCTCCTTCCGCACCCGTTGCATCACAGCCTGTACAAGCAGCATCCCCGACCGTGGATGCAGAGAGCAAGGCGGAGGAGATCCTGGCGCAGGAAATCCGCCCCGTGGAAAAGGTGGAGGCACTCAACGCCTTTGCAGGTGCCGCATATATCGCGGATGACTATGCAAGTGCAAAGACCCTCCTTATGGCGGCGCTGCGTCTCGACCCAGGCTGTGATGTGACGCTTCGCAATATGGCATTGCTTCTCCACGATATGGGAGAACAGGAGAAAGCCCTTCAAATTGCGGCAAAGATACGTCAGACGGACTTCACACTTCTGCATGCCTTAAAATCATGACCACGATCAAAAGTGCTGTGGCATATAGAAGGTAGAGTCTCATTTGCATCAGGTTTTTGAGGCATGTTGTAGATCTGTAGTGAAATGAGGAGGCTGTGTTATATATGCAGCAGCAAAGTCTGAATATCGTTCTTGCAGCAACCGAGGACGGACGCTATTTATCGGCGTCGGCGGAGGCTGCAATTAGTGTATGCCATGACTGCGGCGTGGATGTTAAGTTCATAGTAGTCGCTTCTGCGTCAAACCCCTCCGGCGTTCGAGAGAAGCTTTCTGCATGGCCGGAGATAGAGGTTTTGTTGAGCAATACAATCTCTCTTGGGCAGCTTTATAACTCTGGTGCAGACGCCTCGGCAGGAGAGCTTCTTCTCTTCTTGCGGGAAGGCATCCTTTTGGAAAAGGATGCCTTACAAGCGTTGCTAAACGCGCTTGTACTCGATGAATCTATTGCTGCAGTTGCGCCATTTACGAACCGTACAATCTATTCATGGCAGGATCTGAATGCTGCACATATGCAGGAGGGGGAGGAATCTCCTTCGGCGTGGCTGCGCAGACGTATCATAGGCTCGACGGACAGCATCTTCCTTGAAAACTTTATGCTGCTTATGCGGCGCAGTGTTTTTGAGCAGATTGGGAAGTTTTCTGTGGATTTTGAAGGGACGGGCGGAGAGGACATTGATCTCTCGTTCCGTTTAAAATGTGCGGGCTATCATTTGCTGCGTGTGCCCGTCTATTTGCCGCATGCAGGTGCGCAGCTCTATGATTTGCTTGCTGTGGAGCGCACATCGTCACGTCCGCTGCTTTTAGAACGCTGGGGGCTTGATGTCGGTGTTCCCGAAAAGCTGTGGACGGATGCGCTGGCGGCGATTGACTGGCAGCAGGGAGTGGCTCTGATTCGGGCGACGTGCCGCAGTGCGCTTCTGTCAGCTCCATTGGTCAGTATCATGATACCGACATATAACCGTCCTGAATACTTCCGTGAGACGCTTGAGAGCGCATTGATGCAGACTTATCCGAACATCGAGGTGATCGTCTGCGATAACTCTACGGATGACCGCACAGAAATGTTGATGCTGGAATACCAGAATGATATGCGTGTGCGCTATGTGCGGAATAAAGGTGCCAAAACAAAGGCAGATAACTTTATGCCGTTTGAGCATCTGGCTCAGGGCGAATTTTTACAGTGGTGCATGGATGACGACATTCTCCTGCCGGATAAGATCACGCAGATGATCGACGCCTTCCTGTGTGAACCGACGGCGGCTCTTGTCACATCTGTACGCGGCGTCATTGATGGAGATGGGGGCTTCTTAGGGCTGTGGCAGGATGCACCGCCCATCCATGGAACCTATGAATGTTTTCGGGGGGAGACTGTCGGACATGCGACCCTGATGGATTGTGCCAATTTCTTGGGGGAACCATCTGCGGTTCTCTTTCGGCGGCGTGATCTGACACACCATTATTGGCGTGCGGAATCGCGGGGGTATAAAACAATATCGGATTGCGCTATGTGGTTGGAGCTCCTCGAAAAGGGAGATGTAGTCATCTTTGGCAGACCTATGAGTCTCTTTCGGCGCCACGAAAACCAGGAGGGGCAGCAGCCGGATACGATCGTTCTCAGCCGCGTCGAATGGAGACGGTTAATTGAGGAATACTGGCGGCAGCGTGTGTTTTTGACGGACAAAGAAGATTATCGATATGCGTTAAGAAAGTTAGAGGAAGAACGCGAGGAGATCGCGGCACTGCTTCCCTGCGTGTCCGCCGCGTTACGTCAGGAATATGAGGCCGCATTGCCCGATATTCATATCATGTTGATGAATCGCATTGAGGGATGCGCGTCAATTCGATTGGATGCACCTCTGAAGCAGCTGGAAGCCCGTAGCCTTATAACTTTGGGCGGGTGTGTGAATGTGGGCGATGAAGAGATTGATCTTCGGGATGTTGGGAATCAGCATGATAGTATCCTGCTTTTGGAGCGCTCTAGGATTGAATGCCGATCGGATCGAAAGCAGATGCTTTTAGCCCTTGCAGAATGGGGAAATATCCTCTTGCAGGAGTTTGACGATCATCCTGGTATCTCGAAGAAAATTGTGCAGGATGACTACTTCACGTTCCGTGCGGTCTCCGCCGTGCAGACGTCGACGCAATACCTGGCGGATTTTCTGCGTCAGTTTAATCCCTATGTCTATCTATTTGAGAATCAGCTGGAATCACTGCCAGAGCGACGCACGTATGACGCACAGCAGAAGCGTGTGACCATCTTCTTCGGTGCGCTGAACCGTCGTCCGGATTGGGAGCCGCTGATGCCGGCGATCAATGAAGCGATCCGGCGCTATGGAGATCGGCTATATTTCCGCGTGATCTCGGATCATGGCTTCTATGAGGAACTTCGGACGGAGGCGAAGGCGTTTGCGGGCGGTATGCGAGATGCCTCTATCGTAGCTCCCTATGAGCACTATACAGCAGCTCTGCACGCTTCGGACATTGCGCTCCTGCCACTCCGCGATACGGAGTTCAATCGTGCCAAGTCGGATTTGAAGTTCATCGAGTCGGCAGGACACGGCGCTGTCGCGCTTGCCTCCCCGACGGTCTATGCGGGGACGGTACGCGATGGAGAGACGGGGCTGATCTATCACAGTCCCAAGGAGTTCGCCGAGAAGCTCGACCTCCTCATTGCGCGTGCGGATCTCAGGCGCACGCTCGCGGAAAATGCCTACCGCTATGTTGCGGAACATCGCCTGCTCGACCAACATCTGGACGAGTACATTGCCGCCTATCGGGAGATGTTCGCACGGCGCGAGGAGTTCGAGCAGGATCGCCGCCGCCGCGTGGAAGAATTTTTCCCGAAACTATAACAATATGTTTTTCTCATCGTTTCATGTTATCCCATTGACAGTGATACATGCGGCTCTTATAATAAGAAGAAGCATACGTGCGAGACTGGAGAAATGCTGTAGCGAGCAGATTTCTCTATCAGTGAAAGGAGAGCCGACATGACGGGCAAAGTGAAATGGTTCAGCGCGGACAAGGGATATGGATTCATCTCCCGCGAGGACGGCGACGATGTGTTCGTACACTTTTCCTCGATCCAGGGCGAGGGGTACAAGACCCTCAGCGAAGGTCAGGAAGTTGAGTTCGAGATCGTCGAAGGCGCGCGCGGTCCCCAGGCGGACAACGTGGTCAAAAAGGAATAAAAACAAAGGTTTGAAAAGCCCGGCTTACACAGCGGGCTTTTTCATTTGTGCGGAAATAAAAGCACAATCATTAAAAAATCAGAATTTAGGGAAAGTACAATTCTTTTGCAGGTTTTTTTCGCACCATGTCGAAATACATAGGTATAAGGGGGAGCGGTGAGAAGAGCGCTCCCGTGGATAGAAAGGGGCTGTGTTTCATGGCTGCATTCACGATTCGGGGAAAGAATGTCGAGGTTACACCGGCGCTGAGGGACTATGTGGAGAAGCGGGTCGGCAAGATCACGAAGTACTTCGAGAATGTCGGCGAGATCTCGGTGCTGCTCTCCGTGGAGGGCAAGCATCACAAGGTAGAGGTGACGGCTCCCATCGTGCGCGGCGTGCTGCTGCGCGGTGAGGAGCGTTCGGAGGATATGTACAGCTCCATTGATCTCGTCATCGAGAAGCTGGAGCGCCAGATTCGCAAGCAGAAGACGAAGCTCGAGCGCCGTTTCCGTCACGGCGGGTTTAAGGCGGAGGCGGTCGAGACCTTCGTCCAGCCCGTACCGGAGGAGGACGATGTATTCCCGGTCGTGAAGACGAAACGCTTTGCCCTGCAGCCAATGGATGTGCAGGAGGCGATCATGCAGATGAATCTGCTGAACCACCACTTCTTCGTATTCCGCAATGCGGAGACGGAGGAGGTCAATGTGGTTTACAGCCGCAATGATGGAAAGTACGCCCTGATCGAGGTCGAAGAGGGCTGATTGGAGAGAATGGGGGACGGTTGCGCCGCGGAGCGCAGCCGTCCTCTTTTTCCTGATTTTATGATATGATAAGAAACGTATTTCTTGAAATGGGGACTTTTTATGCGAAAAATATATGTCATTCACCAGTGGGTGAGCCTCATCTGCGCCATCTTCCTGCTGCTGCTGACGCTGACGGGGCTGCCGCTGCTCTTTCGCGGGGAGATTAACGCGTGGAATACGCTGAATCTGCCCGCGCGCGGCGGAGCGCTTCCACTCTCTGAGATCTGGGCGGCGCTGCCCGAGGGGCGGGCTGCGCTCACGGAGGCGTTTCCCACGAAAGAGATTCTCGCGGTCACGCCGGATGCCTCGGACGGGACGCTCTACTTCCTCGTCAAGGATCGTGGAGGGAAGGCGTCTCGAGCGCATATGCGCATGGGCGGCGAGCAGATCATGTACGATGTGCGGACGGGGGCGCTCTTTGACCGCAAGGATCGCGTCTACCGCTCCGAGGCGGTGCAGGCGTTCATGCACACAATGCACGTCCTGCACGTCCGCATGGGCATGGGCGAGGGAGGGCGCGACTTCCTCGCCGTCATGTGCGCCCTCTCCGTCGTCTCGATTGTGACGGGTGTCTATCTCTACCTGCCGATGATGAAAAGCCTCGCCTTCGGCGTGCGCAGACGCAGGAGCAGCCGCCTCTTCTGGTCGGACTGGCACAAGCTCGCCTCGATCTTTGCCGGCACGTGGGCTGTCCTCATGTGCGTCAGCGGCATTTTCATCGTGCTCTATTCCATCGGTATCCGCGACTACCACCGCACGGCGCACGCGCTTGCCGCAGAGCATTTTGCCGTGCAGACGAATGCGCTACAGATCTCGTCGGAGGAGGCGTATGCGCGAATTGCGGCGGAGTTCCCGCAGAAGGATGTCATCTCCATGCGGCTGCCGTCGGAGGACAGTGCCTACTATATCTTCCAGATTGCAGCGCCGACCATGCGCGCAACGGATTTCGCGCTGGGCGAGCAGGCGTATCTGCCCGCTTCGGGGGACGGCGCGCCGCTCTTTGTCCCCGTGCCCGCATGGCTGACGATGGCGCCGTTCTTCCTGAATATGCACATCCACAATCATGAGCTGCTCGCGGAGAAAATATTCTGGGCGCTGCTCATCCTCATGACGGCGGCGATGATTGTCACGGGGATCGTGCTCTGGCTGACGCGCTGGCGTAACGTCATCTCTGCCGCCGCCGATGCCGCGCAGAGGCGGACGAATGCGGCGTGGGAGGAGCCCGTGCGCGTTGCCGTGCTGACGATGATTGTCATGATTGCGCCGATGTACGGTGCGGTCGGGGAGGGGCTGGCGCTCGCACTCAGCGCCTATCTCGTCTACTACTTTGTGCGCGCTGTGCGCAGATAATGCTCTGTCGGGAAAAAGGGAAGGGGAGCGGTCTTGAAATTCACGGGACTTACATCGGCTGAGGCGGAGGCGTCGCGCCGCGTGCACGGGGCGAATGTCATCCCAGAGCCGCAGTGGATGACGTTCGGACAGGCGTTCATGGAGACGTTCCGTGATCCGATGATCCGCATCCTGCTCGTCATGGTTGCGCTCATGATTGCGATGTATTTCGCGGGGCACGCGGAGATCTACGAGCCGGTCGGAACGATTGTGACCGTCATCATTGTGGCGACGGTGACCGCGCGGACGAATGTCGCGAGCGATACGGAGTACCGCGCCCTGCGTGCGCACACGGCAAAGGATACGGCAAAGGTCTGCCGCGACGGCGGGCTCGTCGTGCTGCCCGTGGATGACATTGTGGTCGGAGACCATATGATATTGCAGGGCGGCAACAAGATTCCTGCGGATGGCATGCTGATTGCGGGCGATCTGCGCGTCAACAACACGGCGCTGAACGGGGAGACGGAGGAGTGCCCGAAGCTGCCCGCAGACGCGCACTATCATTTTCCCGAGGAGATCACGGGCGACAGCTTCGTCGACAGATCGACCCTCTTTCGCGGCAGCGTCGTCTTTGACGGCGAGGGCATGATGGAGGTGCGCCGCGTCGGCACGGGCACGATGATGGGGCGGATGGCGGCGGAGATGCAGGCGCGTGAGCCGGACTCGCCCCTGCAGGTAAAGCTCGCCAAGCTCGCAGACCAGATCTCGGCGTTCGGCTACGTCTCGGGGCTCGTCATCATCTCGCTCTACATGATGTTCTTTGCCCTGCGTGCGGGTGGGCTGCAGGCGTACGTCATGCTCGGCTGGAGTCAGATACTCGTGGACTTCATCCAGGCGGTCTCGCTCGCCATCCTCATCATCGTCTGCGCCGTGCCTGAGGGGCTGCCGCTCATGATCTCGCTCGTGCTCATGCAGAACACGAGCCGCATGCTCGCGCGCGGCGTCCTCGTGCGCCGTGCGGTCGGCATCGAGACGGCGGGCTCGCTGAACATCCTCTTCAGCGACAAGACGGGGACGATTACGGGCGGTCAGCTCGAGGTCGTGGAGTTCTTTACTGCAGGGGGCAGCGTCCTCGCGACAATCGAGGAGCACGCCGCGCTCCATGAAAAGCTGAAACTCGCGATCGGCATGAACTCCGCCGCCATGTACGACGAGAGTGGCGCGGTTGTCGGCGGCAATCCGACCGATCAGGCAGTCATGCGCTTCCTCGGTGCACAGACCTACCGCGCGATGCACGAAAATGACGGCTACCGTGTCGGACAGCGGCAGACATTCAACTCGACGAACAAATTCAGTCAGGCGGAGCTGCCCGCGCGCGGTACGGTCGTCTACAAGGGAGCGCCCGAAGCATTCCTTGCGCGGGCGAAATACGCGCTTACGGCGGATGGGGCAGTCGCCGCGTTTGATGCGGCGCAGCTGAACGAAAAAATAAACGCCTATGCCGCGCGTGCGATGCGCGTGCTGGCATTCGGCTACTCGACGCAGCCCTTCCGCAAAAACGAAATCAACAACGATGTCGTGCTCATCGGGCTTGCTGCCATCCGCGACGATGTGCGCCCCGAGGCGCGCGAGGCAATCACGGAGGTACAGGCGGCGGGCGTGCAGGTTGTCATGGTGACAGGCGACCGCCGCGAGACCGCCGTCGCGATTGCACGCGACGCGGGGCTCCTGCGCGCGGATGGCGATCTCGTCCTGACGAGCAGCGACCTCGCCCTGATGAGTGACGAGGAGGTGCAGCGCGTCCTGCCGCAGCTGCGCGTCATTGCGCGCGCACTGCCGACGGACAAGTCGCGCATTGTGCGCCTTTCGCAGCAGATGAACCTCGTTGTCGGCATGACGGGGGACGGGGTCAATGACTCGCCCGCGCTCCGGCGCGCGGATGTCGGCTTTGCGATGGGCAGTGGCACGGAGGCGGCGCGCGATGCGGGGGACATCGTCATCCTCGACGACAATTTCCGCTCGATCAAGGACGCGATCCTCTACGGGCGTACAATCTACAACAACATCCTGAAATTCTGCCGCTTCCAGCTCGTCATCAACATTGCAGCGGTTGTCGTGAGTGCCATTGCGCCCTTCTTTGGCATCATTGAGCCGCTGCGCGTGACGCACCTTCTCTTCATTAACCTCGTCATGGACAGCCTCGGAGCCATCATGCTCGGCAACGAGCCCGCACACGAGAGCTATATGCGCGAGAAGCCGCGCCGACGCGATGCCGAACCTCATCACGCCCGCAATGACCGTGCAGATCGTCTGCATGGGCGCGTGGCTCGTCGTCCTGAGCTTCTTCTTCCTCACGGATGCAGGCATCGCTGCCGTCTTCGACGGAAAGGCGGAGCACTATACGGCATACTTCCTCCTCTTCGTTATCGCTGCGCTCATGAACGGCTTCAACGTGCGCTCCACGGGCTTCGGGATCTTTCGGGATCTGTCGGAAAACGTCGGGTTCCTCAAGGTCTGGGCGGGCATTGTGCTCATCATGGCGGCAATCATCAACGCGCCCTACATCCCGCACGCCGTCGGCGCATGGATCGGCGGGATGTTCAGCTGCACCCCGATTCACGCGGGCGGCTGGGCACTGGTCTTCCTCCTTGCCGCGACCATGATTCCTGTGGATCTGCTGAGAAAGGCAGCGTGGAAGGGATTTGTGCGGGCGAGAGGGTGAATGAAAAGGGAGGAATGGTATAAGAAAAAGCGGCGCAAGTCCCTCGCAGAACCCTCGTTACGCAAGCGGT
>NZ_ALKG01000134.1 GCF_000286455.1 Selenomonas sp. FOBRC6 | reverse complement strand
AAAAAAGGGGAGCAATATGACTGTTCACTCTGTCAGTGATGTCACACGCTACATCAAGGGGCTGTTCGAGGGGGAGGCAGTCCTCTCGGATATCCTCATACGCGGTGAGGTCTCCAATTTCAAACGCTATCCCTCGGGACACTGTTATTTTACGCTGAAGGACGCAGGTGCGAGCATGAAATGTGTCATGTTCAACGGCTACGCACGCAACCTGCGCTTTACACCGGAGAACGGGATGCAGGTCATTGCGGGTGGCTCTGTGTCCGTCTACGAGCGCGACGGTGTGTATCAGCTCTACGTGAACTCGCTGACGCCCGAGGGTGCGGGTGCGCTTGCGCTTGCCTTCGAGCAGCTCAAGGAGAAGCTGTATGCCGAGGGACTGTTCGATGAGGAGCATAAACAGCCGCTGCCGCGTTTTCCGAAGCGAATCGGCATTGTCACATCGTCGGCGGGCGCCGTCCTGCGCGACATCCACAAGGTTGCAAAGCGCCGCTGGCCGAATGTGCAGCTGATCCTGCATCCCGTGCTCGTGCAGGGCACGGAGGCAGCGGGGCAGATCGCAGCGGCGATTCGCTTCTTCAACGAGAAATATCCCGTGGATGTGCTCATTGTGGGGCGCGGCGGCGGCTCGGCAGAGGATCTCTGGGCGTTCAACGAGGAGCCAGTCGTGCGCGCAATCTACGCGTCACGAATCCCCGTGATCTCTGCCGTCGGGCATGAGACGGATACAACGCTTGCGGATTTCGTCAGCGACCGCCGTGCGGCAACGCCGTCACAGGCAGCGGAGTTCGCCGTCCCCGATGCCGGCGAGCAGAACCAGTATGTAGCGGGACTCCTTGCACGCCTCCATGCAGGGCGCAGGCGGGCGACGGAGCAGCAGAGAAACCGTCTGAGGGCACTGACGGCGCGCCCGTGGCGCAGAAATCCGACACTCCTGCTTGCCGGCTCGGCACAGCGCACAGACCGCGCGACGGAGCGTCTGCACCGTGCGGCAAAGGAGGCGCGCACAGACGCACGGCATCGTCTGGAACTTCTGCTGAAGCGTCTGGAACTGCTGAACCCCGTGCAGATTCTCTATCGTGGTTTCAGCACCGTGGAGAAGGACGGGAAAGCGGTGAGCCGCGCGAAGGATTTATCCGTGGGAGATCATTTGAAGATTACATTTGCAGACGGGAAGATCTCTGCCGTCGTTGAGGCAAAGGAGAAGCAGCATGGCGCGTAAGAAAGAAATGGCGTTCGAGGATGCAATCGGCGCATTGGAGCAGATTGTCACGGAGATTGAGACGGGGGAGCTGCCGCTTGCCGATCTTATGGCGAAGTATTCGGAGGGAATCAAGCTGTCTGACTTTTGCATGAAGTCCCTCAAGCGCGCCGAGGAGACGATGGATCTTCTCGTGAAGGAGACGGCGGACGGCGTCTCCGAAGAGAAGATGGAGATCGGAGGCGGAGAATGAAAGAACTTTGGAAGGCACGGCAGGCTCTTGTTGAGCATGCGTTGGAGGCGGAGCTGGCAAAGACGGATGTCCTAGATGCGACGCTGCGCGCGTCGATGTCGTATAGCCTCATGGCGGGCGGGAAACGGCTACGCCCCATCCTCCTGATGGCGGCGGCAGATGCCGTGGGCGCGGATGGCACGAAGTTCCTGCCCGTCGCTGCTGCGCTTGAGATGATTCATACCTATTCGCTCATCCACGACGATCTGCCCGCGATGGACGATGACGAGCTGCGTCGCGGCAAGCCGACGAACCATGTGGTCTATGGGGACGGCATTGCCATCCTTGCGGGAGATGCGCTGCTGACGCTCGCGTTCTCTGTGATCTTGCGGCAGAAGGATGTACACGCCGAGGCACTGCTGCGCGTGGTGGATGAGATCAGTCGCGCGGCAGGCGCCGAGGGCATGGTCGGCGGTCAGGTGCTCGATCTCATGGCGGAGGATCGTCAGATCACGATGGAGGAGCTGCGCCGCGTGCACATGGGCAAGACGGGGGCGCTCTTTCACGCGGCGCTGCGCAGCGGCGCGATCCTTGCGGGCGCGACGGAGGAACAGCTTGCGGCGCTCACGGCATACGCCGACCACTTCGGGCTCGCATTCCAGATCACGGACGACATTCTCGATGTGATCGGGACGGCGGAGGACATTGGCAAGCCCGTCGGCAGCGATGAGAAGAATCACAAGTCGACCTATGTGACGCTGACCTCTCTCGCCGAGGCGCAGGAGCTTGCGCGCCGCACGGTGGAGGACGCGGAGGCGGCGCTTTCCGTATTTGGTTCGGAGGCAGATTTCCTGCGTCAGCTCGTCGCATATCTTGTCAATCGGAAACAGTAGGGGATATTTTGAAAAAAGAGCGGTTGGATGTCCTGCTTGTGGAGCAGGGATTTGCGCCGAGCCGAGAGCGCGCGAAGCGGCTCATCATGGCGGGACAGGTGCTTGTGGACGAGCAGCGCATCGACAAGGCGGGCACAACGGTCGCAGTCGACGCGAAGCTGCGCGTCGTGGGGGAGGATCTGCCCTACGTCAGCCGTGGCGGACTGAAACTCGCAAAGGGGATGGAGGTCTTCGGCGCCGTCCTCGCGGGGAAGACGGCGGCGGATATCGGTGCATCGACGGGCGGCTTCACGGACTGCATGCTGCAAAACGGTGCGGCAAAGATCTATGCCATTGATGTCGGCTACGGGCAGCTCGACTGGAAGCTGCGGACAGACGCGCGCGTTGTCAATATGGAGCGCACGAATATTCGTAATGTCACACCTGAGATGCTGGGCACATTGCTGGATTTCGCCTCGATTGACGTGGCGTTCATCTCTCTGGACAAGGTGCTGCCTGTCGTGCGGACACTCCTTGCAGCTGGCGGCGAGGTCATTGCACTCATCAAGCCGCAGTTCGAGGCGGGCAAGGAGCGCGTGGGCAAGAACGGCGTTGTGCGTGACCCCGCCGTACACGAGGATGTCATTCGGCAGGTGCTTGCTGTCACACGCAAACAGGACTTTCGTCCTGCGGGGCTGACGTACTCGCCCGTGAAGGGACCAAAGGGGAATATCGAATATCTCCTGTATCTGAAAACGCAGGGGGAAGATGTGGAAATGGATGATGTGTTTGTGCGCGAGGTCGTGACAGAGGCACATCGCACGCTGGATGGACGAGGTAATGAGCATTGATGACCGTTGCGGTTTTTCCGAATCTGATCAAGCCCGAGACAGGCGCAGTTCTGCGGCGCATTCGTGATTTCTTTGCCGCGCGTGGGGCTCGTATTATGCTGCCGCGTGCGCGTGCGGCAGAGTTCGGCATGGAGGCCTGCGGTGTTGACGATATTGAGCGTCTGCCCGCCGACTTTGCTCTCAGCCTCGGCGGTGACGGGACACTCCTTGGCATCTGTCGCAGATATGCAGCAAACCCCGTGCCCGTCTGCGGCATCAATATGGGGACGCTCGGCTTTATGGCGGACATCGAGCAGAACGAGCTCGAGCAGCGCCTTGAAAAACTCTGTGCGGGGGATTATCACGTCGAGTGGCGCCCGTTTCTCGCGGGCTATGTCACGAAGCCGGATGGTACGGAGCATTTTCTCGGGCATGCGATCAACGACATCGTCGTCATGAAGGGCGATGTGGCCCGCATCATCTCGCTCGCGCTGCGGGTCAACGATACGCCGCTCGTCGAGTGTAAGGCGGACGGCTTCATTGTTGCCACGCCAACGGGCTCTACGGCGTACTCGCTCTCGGCGGGCGGACCCATCATGAACCCGATGGTAAAGGGGATCGTCCTCACGCCGATCTGCCCGCATACGCTGAACATCCGTCCGCTCATTATACGCGAGGAGGATGCCGTGCACATCCACCTTGTCGATACGCGGCAGAGCATCATCGTCACCCTCGACGGACAGGAGACGACGCCGATCCATCCAGACGATACCGTCACCGTCAAATCCTCGGATGTGCGCGCGGGCATCATCAAATTCGAGGACAAGGACTACTATCAGATCCTGCGTACGAAACTTTGGAGAAACTGCTAGGAGAGAGTGGAATGAAAAGTCGACGCCACGACCTCATCAAGAAAATCATCGGCGAGGAGATCATCGAGACACAGGAAGCACTTGCCGAGGCGCTGCGTGCGCGGCATATGCGCGTCACGCAGGCGACCATCTCACGCGACATCAAGGAGCTTTTCCTCATCAAAGTGCCTGCGGGCAATGGGCGCTATCGCTATGCCGTGTCTCCGCACGAGAACGTGCGCTTCTCCGAGGGGCGGATGAAGCGCCTCTTCAAGGACAATGTGATTTTCTCGGATTCCAGCGAGAACATGGTCGTCGTCAAGACCATCCCGGGGGCGGCATCAACAGTCGGGGCTGCGCTCGATGCCTCGGACTGGACGGAGATCATCGGTACGGTCGCGGGCGACGACAGCATCTTTGTGCTCGTCAAGCCGCGTGAGGCGGCAGAGACGATTGTCGAGCGTATTCGCGACATGATCCGCTGAGAGGAGGGAGACGCTATGCTGCAAAGTCTGCGCGTATGGAATTTTGCACTGCTCGAGGAGGTTGCCGTCGAGTTCGGTACGGGGCTGAACATCCTCACGGGCGAGACCGGCGCCGGTAAATCCATCCTGATCGACGCGCTTGGTGCGATTCTCGGACAGCGCATCTCCTCTGATGCCATCCGCAGCGGCTGCGATGCCCTGCGCGTCGAGGCGGTATTTGCGTGTGAGGGGGATGCGGCTCTGGCGTCGCTCCTCGCAGAGCAGGAGATCGAGTGCGAGGACGAGCTCATCATTCTCCGCAAGGTTGCGCGCACGGGCAAGGGCTCGATCCTCGTCAACGGCAGCCACGTTACGTTGACCTTTCTCAAGAAGCTCGCCCCGCATCTCGTGGACATCCACGGACAGAACGAGAACCTTGCGCTCCTGCGTGAGGATGCGCAGCGGAGTCTCCTCGAAGGCAGGGATGAGGAGCTGCAAAATCTGCTCGCGGACTACGCCGAGATCTATGCGGGCTGGAAGGAAAAGACACGCCTGCGCGAGGAGCGCGCCGAGGAGATCGAGAACATCGGCGAGCGCCTGGATCTCCTGCGCTGGCAGGAAAAGGAGATTGCGGAGGCGGAGCTGAGCGAGGGTGAGGATGAGGAACTCGAAGCGGAGATTCGCCGCCTCTCCCATTCGGAGCGCCTCGTCGAGAACGCCGGAGAGGCATCGAATCTGCTGAGTGAGGACGACGAGGAGGGCATCTCCGTCCTCTCGGCGCTCTCGCGCATTACTGGTGCGCTCGATGAAATTGCGCGCTATGACGACGGGCTCTCGAATGCGCAGAAGATGATCGAGGAGGCATACATCTCCCTGCAGGAGGCGTCCTACGAGGTGCGCGACTATCTGGACGCGATCGATGCCGATCCCGCACGCCTCGACCGAATACAGACGCGCATGGACGTGATTGACCGTCTCAAAAAGAAATACGGCGGCAGCATCCCCTCTGTACTCGAACGCCTCGCCTCCGTCCGCAGCGAGCTCGAGAGCATCGACAACTATGATACCGATATGGTACAGCTCGATAAGGAGATTGCCGTGCTGAAGAGGCGCCTCGAAGAAACGGCAAAGGCTCTGACCGTGCGTCGGCAGGAGGCCGGCACAGCACTCTCGGGCGAGATCGAGCGCGAACTGCAGGGGCTGGGCATGCCGAAGGCGCACTTCCGCATTGTCGTCACACCCGAGGAGAAATACACGAGTCGCGGCGCGGACAGCCTCAGCATGCTCTTTTCGGCAAATGTGGGCGAAGAGGAAAAACCTATCGAAAAGATTGCCTCGGGCGGCGAACTCTCGCGCATTGCGCTCGCCATCAAGTCCATCGTCGCCGCGCGCGACACGGGTGGGACGAGCATGGTCTTCGACGAGATCGACACGGGCATCGGCGGGCGCACCGCGCAGATGGTTGCCGAGCGCATCGCCTTCGTCGCGCATTACAAGCAGGTACTCTGCATCACCCATCTGCCGCAGATCGCCTGTATGGCGGATGCGCATCTCTACATCGCGAAATCCGTGAAGGGGGAGACGACCGTGACGCAGGTGGAAGCACTCTCTGCCGATGAGCGCGTGCGCGAGATCGCACGCATGGCGTCGGGTGATGATGTCACGGAGGCGGCGCTTGCAAATGCGCGCGAAATGCTTGCAGGTGCACAGCAGAGGAAGGCGGCATTTCATAAGAAAACAAAAGTCAAAAAATGAGAGGTATCCAATGAAAACATATGGTATAAAACGCATTTTGATGGCGGGGGCTGTTGTGTCTGCCCTCCTCATGGGCGGCAGCAGTGCACAGGCAATGCCGTCCCCGCTCGTCGAATACACGAGCGTACGCGATGCGTGGGCGGTTGCGGGACTTCCCGTCTACACGCCAACCCTTCTGCCCGTCGGCTACGTGCAGAAGGAGATCATCGTCATCGACAAGAGCCTTGCCGAGATCTTCTACCGCAATGAGGCTGGCAAGGAAATTCTGTTCCGCATGGCGAAGGGCGATGCGGACATCAGCGGCGACAATACGGTCTATGAGGTCAATCAGGTCGTGCAGGTTGGACGACAGTACATCCGCGTCAAGGGCACGGAAAAACTTGTCAGCCTCGCCCTCTGGTCGCGCGGCGGCTACACCTTCTCCCTCTCTTTCGAGGAGCCTGTCTCCATCGAAGCCGTGCAGGCAATCGTCAGCACGATCGCGTGGAACTAAGGTGCATTCTAAATTTTGATATGCGTATGCCCCCAAGATCGGATCTATGAGATCCGGTGTTTGGGGGCATTGTATTTATTTTTTACTGCGCGGATAAATTAAGCAGTGTACGAAAATCTATGTTATAATTTTTTTGTCTGGGATATGGAACTAATGAAAAGAGGAAGAAAAATGTTTGACGAGATGTTTGATGAGATGTTCCAAGATGTAGAAAATGATTCGATGGAGTATGGCGTGAGACTTGCCTGTGCAGATGAGAGTGTGTTTGCAGCATTGGCGCAATACTATTCCCATGTAGAGGAGGGTGAGCCTCTGTGCAATATGCCTGTACGGCAATTTTATCCGGAATTGGAGCCGGAAAATGAGCCGTCCGTCTCTACGGAAGAGGTGCCATGGCGGAATACCATGCTGATTTCGGATGTGCAGGTGGCGGGCGTCCCACTTGAGATCTTGCGGGAGCAGGATGTAATCTGCATCTATCGTACAGGTTCTGAGGAGGGCTTTGCCTCGTGTGCAGAGGGGCTCACTGCTCAGCAAGAGGAAGATGGTGACGGTATCAGACCGGCTGTCTTTTGCTTTGCAGATGCTGCTGCGGCGAAGGCTTATGTTTGCGGTTCCGGCGTATGGGCGCCAAGCAGTTCTCAAGTAGTTGGTACAAATTTAGACGATGTTCTGCCTCTTCTTGCATCGACAAAAGGAGATATTCGATATATCTCGGGAAAATCGCTGCTTTGGGAGGAAATGCCTGCCGTAGATCGATCGGTACAGGGCGTACAGCTGATCTGTAGAGGGCCGAAAGACCTCTCTATGTTTGAGGTTATGGAAAAAGCGGAAGCAATCGCCGCATGCTTCTCGGAAGGTGTTAATATTTTGTGGCAGATCGAGATATATGAAAAGAGGGAGATTCTAGCGTTCTTTGTGCGGAAAATGCCCCATATGGGGGCATAGCGAAAGCGTTGTGAGCAGGAAGGCTCTTTCTCCGTATCATAATTTTTTTGGATGATGAAAAACATACAAAAAGCGAGAGTTGATAGCGGCTCTCGCTTTTGTTACACAGTTATCTCAATTTGATTTCCTTCAATACCGATTATGCAGCTTTCGTAATATCCATCTCCCGTGGTGCGAGGGCCGCTGATGATTTCGTAGCCGTCGAATTTCATACGAGCGGTAAGGGAATCAACAGCTTCTTTGCTGCCAACGCTAAAAGCCACATGAATAAATCCTGTCCTGGCGAGAGACTTCTTGTCATCTGCCATTTCGGGCTTTTTCATAATCTCCAACCTTGCTCCATCGTCAAATGATATGAAATAAGATCGGAAATTCGTGTTTTTATTGTGGTAGCCATCGTTTGCCTTGCCGTTCAGATATTTTACGAAGAATTCCTTGGCGTCCTCCAGATCATTCACATACATTGCAATATGTTCAATCTTCATCGCTGCGTCCTCCATTGTTGTGTATTACGGCTTCATCGAGGCATATATTGAGAAACAGGGCGAAACGTACAACATCTGTGAGATCGCCTTTGACCGATATTGCTCTGGATCGTGTGATTCGGTGCGGTAACGATGCATCTGCGTCGGTGTATGATGAGCGGGGGATTTTGCTGCTGTGACTCCTGTACGAGACTGATTAAAGGGCTGCGACTTGAAGTTTCAATCCAAGCGGATGCATGAGTTTTACCAAGGTATCTATTTTGGGCGTTGTTTTGAAGGATTCGATGCGCGCAACGGAGGATTGCGGCAGACCGCAGCTTTCGGCAAGCGTTCTCTGACTAATGCCGAGGGCAGTGCGCCGCTCGATCATCGAGGAAACGATGGCTGCAATCTCTTCAATTTCCTCTATGTTTCTGCCGCTTTCTGCATCAATGGACTTTACGTGATTCTTGTAATCTTCCCATGTTTTCATTTTCCTCGCTCCTTTTGCTGACGAAGGTAATCGTTCCGTGCCTCTTTTACATGGAATAGCTCTCTTGGCGGTGTTTTCTGGCTTTTCTTCCGAAAATGGTGTAGCAGAACATATTGACCGTCTGCGTTATACCATTTCTTTTCTCATAGAATTCAATCTGATACATATTTACTCCTCTTACAGATATTTTAATGATAGCATAAAAGCTATCAGCGTGCAAGGAGAATCCAATGAACGGTTCATTGTAAAATGAAATCGGACACATAAAAAAGAAGAACATACAGAATCAATCTGGTAAAATATCTTTGCATAAACACCACCAGGAGGTTCTGTATGTCCCACGCACATTCTACCACAAAACGCCGCACATTCAAACACTTAAACGCCTATCAGCGTGGGCAGATCGAGGCGATGCTGCGTCTCGGTGTCCCCAAGGTGAAAATTGCCAAAGACCTTGGCATCGCCCGCTCCACCTTGTAAGAGGAAATAAAGCGCGGCACAGTAACGCAGAAGCGTTCCGATTGGACGTACTACGAGCAGTATTTTGCACAGTCCGGTCAAATTCGCTATGAGCGCAATCGTGAGAACTCCGGAAAACCGTCCAAATTTAACGCAGCACAGGACTTCATCCGGTACGTAGAAAACGCCATTCTCAAAGACAAACACTCTCCTGATGCGATCTGCGGGCGTGCCAAGCGTATGAATCTGTTCGATGTGTCTGTCTGCACAAAGACCATCTACAACTATATTGCGATGGGGCTGCTCAAGGTCAAAAATATCGACCTGCAACAGAAGGTACGCCGTCGTAAGCGCAAAGAGAAAAAGAACCATGACGACGGCAGGATGCTCGGTGAGAGTATTGACTGCCGTGACCCTCTTGTTGACGAACGCTCTACCTTTGGAAATTGGGAACGTGACACCATCGTCGGGAAAAAGGGAACGGCCCCTGTTCTGCTTGCCGTAGATGAACGTAAGAAGCGAAAGAGACACCTTGTAAAAATTCGTGCAAAGACCGCAGAGGCGGTTGCCGAAGGGCTTGCCAAACTAAGAGAGCTCTATGGGGCACAATTTTCACAGGTATTTCGTACGATCACCTGCGACAATGGGAGCGAGTTTGCTCGTCTGCAAGAAGCTGTTCCGGAGGCGAAGGTGTACTATGCTCATCCTTACGCCCCTTGGGAACGTGGAACGAACGAGAAGCAGAATGCACTCGTTCGGTATTTCATTCCGAAGGGCATGGATATGACGAACTTGAGCGAGGAAGAAGTGCAACGGGTGGAGGATTGGATCAATACGCTGCCACGCAAAATTCTAGGTTATGAAACGCCACAAGAGCGCTTCGATGCTGCACTAAAAAATCTTCGTCCATAAATTTTGATTCTGTTATGCTCGACTGTCCGATTTGATATTGCAATTTAGGGATACAAAAAGAGATTCCATTCGTCATATTTGGTGCTTGGAATCTCTTTTTGCAAAGAATCATTAGGCAGCATCGCGTATTCTATGTTATGATTATTTTATATTTGACATGAAGGAGAGGCTCGTATTATATCAAGAGCTAGGAATGTCTGAAACTCTTGCGCGGCATACGAGCCTGCGCCTTTGCAACGCTTGATAGAAATGGTTTTCCCGCAGTGCGGATCATTGATGTGATGTTGAAGGAGGAGGGGCATCTCTTTTTTTACACGGCACGTGGCAAGGATTTCTGTAAGGAGCTTCTGGCGAATTCTACCGTTGCTGTAACAGGACTGAATGGCAAGTGGCAGACGGTACACCTTATGGGGCGTGCTGAGCGGCTTGCAGATGCGGAACAACACGCGATGATTGACCGTATTTTTGAAGAGAATTCGTTGATGAATGAGGTCTATCCGGGGGATACGTATTTATATCCTCGAGGCCTTTGTTATTGCGGAGGGGAGCATTGAGTTCTCTGATCTTCGGCAAAGTCCCATCTGCTGCGAGAGTCTTGCGCTTGAAAAAGCTTCTGTTATGGAAAAAGACTTTTTCATCACGGAGGTCTGTATTGGTTGCGGTACGTGTGCAAGTCTTTGTCCGTAGCAGTGCATCGAGGACGGGGGCTCCCTAAGAGAGCGCTTCTTCCAGAAAATTCCCTATAAAACGAGAAAATCGGGAAGAAACGAAAGAAATAGGGGCATGATTTTGCACTTTTTTCATGGGAAACTGTAGAATTGATGCCTGTGGATAACGCGAGTCTTATTATCCGTGCTTTATCAGCGTTTCCTTAGAAAAATCAACTTTGTTAACAGGAGAACAATATGAGACTATGGCATGAAAAACTTATCCACTTATTGCCCAAAAATCAGCTTCTTGGACAACATAGGGAATGTTGTGCTCTGAGGGGCAATGGATGGAAAAAGAAACATAAAACTGTGGACTATGTGTTTACATATTCCCCGTATCATCTTTTTATTTATCATGTATTGGTTATGGAGGAGATGGAAAAAAGAGGATATAATGTTTCTGCGGAATGGAAAGATAAAAATTATAGAGGAAGGACAGCAGAAAAGTACGATAATCTTAAAGAGGAAATTATAGGCAGTCCAATTTACAAAGAGCATAATATTGAATATCTGGCTGATTGCATAGAAAATTTAAGAGATAAAGGTATACATTTAAAAGTATAGAAGTTGTGGAGGAGTAAGCGGAAGCCATAGGATAACTCCTTCTTGGTATGGTCGTAGAGGCGGGCGAAAAGCTCCACCTTTTTGGAGCGGGCGCGATGGTAGATGGAATCGTCAAGGATGAGCACGTTGATGCGATCCGCATGAGTCAGGGGAGCGAGCGTGTCATAGATGATGGCGGCGGCAATCTCTGTCGTGAATCTGCGCCAGTGGATTCGGCAAGAGTTCATGAAGCGGTAGAACGTATCCTTGCCAAAAGGCATAGCGGTGCTTTGGAGATGCATCTGCGTGTAAACGGAACACTGCTGGAACACCATACGGAACGCCAGCAGGAAGATGCTGAGGACAGGGATGCCGCGAAGCTTATACGCATTTGCCGCACGGAGGATGCGACCGACTTGATAGCGACGGAAAAAGACTTGCATGTTCTTGGAAAGCAGTTCCTCGTCTTGGTGGTTTTATGTTATACTGTTCATAGCATGAGCCTCCATTGGATGTTTTTGGTTGACACTTAAAATTATAGCAAATGGATGTTGCTCATTCTATTTTATTTGCCAAGAAGATAGATATTTCAAGGGGTGCAGCAGATTATTCATCTGCGAAGTTTGAGTTATTATGAAATAGGAGGGAGATCTATGGAGGTCAATGCAAATCTGGCACAGGATGTGTTCAAGGATGCGGGTGAGAGCGTCATTTTCGTTATGCTCTCACTGAAACGCGAGGATATTGAGAAGGAGCGGGAGATCATCGCCGATATGGCAGATCGGATGGAGGCGATTCAGCGCTCGATGAACATCCGCGTCGCACCGGAGATGGTGAAGCTCTCGTTTGGGTTCAGCAACCGTGCGTGGGAATATCTCTTTCCAACGGCAAAGAAACCGAAGGAACTCGAGGATTTCAAGGGTGTGAACGGAGCACATCACACAGCACCTGCGACACCTGCCGATCTCTTTCTCCATGTGCGTGCGGGTCAGGCGGCAACAAGCTATCTCGTCGTCGATCAGATCATGGGCTTCCTTCGTCCTGTCGTAGACGTGGTAGATGAGACACATGGCTTTCACTATCTTGAGGGACGTGCAATCATTGACTTCATTGACGGAACGGAGAATCCCGTTGGAGAGGAGGCAAAGGAGTGGGCGATCATCGGCGCAGAGGATCCGGAGTTTATCAACGGCTCCTATGCTTTTGCACAGAAATACATTCACGACCTCGATGCGTGGCGGGCACTCCCGACCGAGGTGCAGGAGAAGTATGTCGGCCGCAGGAAATACAGTGATCTCGAACTCTCCGACGAGGAAAAGGATCCGCGTGCGCATAACATCATCTCGCAGGACAACCGCGATGGCGAGGAGCACAAAATCGTGCGCATGAACGTCGTCTTTGCGAATCCCGGCGAGGGGGTGCGCGGCACCTATTTCATCGGTTACGCGCGTCACTGGGATGTGACACGGCAGATGGTTACCAATATGTTTACACAGGATGACCGCCTACTCGAGTATTCGACCGCCGAAAAGGGGCAGCTCTTCTTTATCCCGTCGAAAGAAATCTTAGGGCGTATCGCCGAGGGAGAATTGTTCTAGGGAGCATTGAGTATATCAGTATACACTGGGAAATGTGGTATCCGTCAAGAATTTTTTTGGTACAATATTGAGTGTTGAAGTATCATTGTTTTTCGGGGGAGGAACACAATATGGAAGAAGTATTGAAAAAAGCAGAAGCTGAGGCGGAGGATCTGGAAAAGAAGGCTGTACAGCTTGGCAAAGAGGCTGCCAAAAAAAGATGAGCATTGTCGGCGTGATTGCCTCCGGTCTGTCCGTTTGTATGTACGTTTCCTATATCCCGCAGATCATCGGAAATCTGTCCGGGCATCCGGGGGATTGGATTCAGCCGTCTGTCGCGTTCATTAACTGCACGATGTGGGTTGGATACGGTTTCTTCAAAAAGCAGCGCGACTGGCCCATTGTTCTTGCCAATCTCCCAGGTATCATCTTTGGTCTGACGGCTGCGATTACCGCTCGTCTCTAAATGCGTAAACACAGCAGCCAATACAAATAATGTGAATCTCCGTGAATGAGCAGCCTATCCGTACGGATGGGCTGTTTTCTATGCATGTCGATTCCATGCATCCTACGGTATGGTTCTGGAGGCGGCGGTGCAGAATGCGCTCTTCTCGGCAGAGCTTTCCCTCGATGGGAACTGTCGTCCGATCAGCGGCATTCTTCCGATGGCAATCACGGCGCGGGAACATCGGCTGACGGAGTTTTACGTTGCACCGTCCAATGTGGATGAGGCACTCCTCATTGACGGGCTGAAGGTCTATGCGGTCGAAAATCTGGCGCAGCTTGTGCGTCATCTGACAGGCACGGAGATTCTGACTCCCGCCATGCCACAAGCAAAAGAACAGAAAAAGGATGCCGCTTTCACCGATGACTTTGCAGACGTACAGGGATAGTATCAAGCGAAACGTGCGCTTGAGATTGCAGCGGCGGGCGGGCACAATGTCCTCATGGTCGGTGTGCCCGGCTCTGGCAAGACGATGCTGGCACGTCGGATGAGTTCGATTCTGCCGGAACTGACGAAGGAAGAGGCCATCGAGATCACAAAGATCTACAGCATCTTGGGGCTGCTCGGCAAGGATACGGGGCTTGTGACGACGCGCCCCTTCCGCAGTCCGCATCATACATCCTCGACGGTGGCGATGATCGGGGGCGGGAG
>NZ_ALKG01000133.1 GCF_000286455.1 Selenomonas sp. FOBRC6 | reverse complement strand
AAAGAGAGGGCGAAAAAGATGCGTCAAGATGGCGTGAATTTATCAGTGCTTCCGTAATCCGTGGCTGAGCGCGCGCTATGCACATCGTGCGGGTGAATTGGAAACAAGAAAAAAGAATAATCGCAAACGAGATATAAAAATTGTACGCGGAAAAAAACTTGTCACTCCTTTGAACCTTGTGATAAAATGAACAAAGTCGTGCGCGGCGGTGGCTGTGATATCGCCGTGCAAATTAGTTACAAAGGAGGCGCTTAAATGGAAACGTTGGCCGCGATTATTTTTGTTGTAATGTATATGGTGATCGTCTCGGAAAAGATTCACCGCACGGTTGCTGCGATGATCGGCGCGGTGCTCATGATGCTGCTCGGCATCCTCTCGCAGGAGGTTGCGCTGCATCATGTGGACTTTGAGACGCTCGGGCTTCTCGTCGGTATGATGGTGCTCGTCGGCGTGACGAAGGAGACGGGGCTGTTTGACTACGTGGCAATCAAGGCGGCGAAATCCGCAAAGGCGGAGCCGCGCCGCATCCTCGTCTATCTCTGTCTGATTACGGCGCTGTTCTCGGCGTTCCTCGACAACGTGACCACGGTGCTCCTCATGGTGCCTGTGACGTTCAGCATCACGAAGATATTGAAACTCGACCCCATGCCCTACCTCCTCACGCAGATCATTGCGTCGAACATCGGCGGTACGGCAACGCTGATCGGCGACCCGCCGAACATCATGATCGGCAGTGCGGTCAAGGAACTCACCTTCGTCATGTTCATCGAGCATCTTGCACCGATTGCGATTATCTGCATGCTCGTTGTCATGTTCATCATGTCTGCGATCTACCGCAAGAGCCTCGTCACAACCCCCGAGCTGCAGGCGGAACTGATGCAGATGGACGAAAAAGCTGCAATCACGGATCACAGCCTGCTGAAGCGCTCGCTCTTCGTGCTCGGGCTGACGATACTAGGATTTTTCACACACTCTTTCACCCATATTGAATCTTCGTTGATCGCGCTGACGGGCGGCTTCCTGCTGCTCCTCCTCGCGGGCGGCAGTGAGCATCTCGTTGAAAAGGCGATGCACTCGGTCGAGTGGCCGACGATCTTCTTCTTCATCGGGCTCTTTATCGCGGTCGGCGGCCTCATCGAGGTCGGCATTATTGCGCAGCTCGCGGAGACGGCAGTGGAGACGACGGGCGGCGATCTGACGGCGACGGCGCTCCTCATCCTCTGGATGAGCGCGATCATCTCGTCCGTGCTCGACAATATCCCGTTTGTTGCGACGATGATTCCGCTCATTCAGAATATGGGCGCAATGGGCATTGAGAACCTCGAGCCGCTCTGGTGGTCGCTCGCGCTCGGCGCGTGTCTCGGCGGCAACGGCACGCTTGTCGGCGCGTCGGCGAACCTCATTGTCGCGGGCATGGCGGCGGAGCGCGGCGTGCACATCAGCTTCATTCGCTACTTCAAGATCGGCTTCCCGCTCATGCTGCTCACGATCGTTCTCTCGACGGTCTACGTGTACCTGCGGTATTTGATATAAATTCTTTGCAGGAAAAAGCCTGCGCGAGGGCGAATCAAACTCTATAAGAAATGTGTGAAGGCACCGACACAGTTTCGGTGTCTTTTTTATTCGGAGAGAAGTTATGTTCATACTTGCGTCTGCGTCGCCGCGCCGCCGTGCGCTCCTGCGGCAGATCGGGGCGTCGTTCGTCTCGATTACGCCCGCCGTCGATGAGGTGAATGATGGGGAGCGCCCGCGCGATGCCGTGATCTGCAACGCGCTCATGAAGGCGCGCAAGGTCGCCGAGGAGTACCCCGACCACGCCGTGCTCGGAGCGGATACGGCTGTTGTGCTGAATGGCATCGCATTCGGCAAGCCAAAGGATGCAGCGGAGGCACGCCACATGCTCTCCTCGCTCGAGGGGCGGCAGCATACGGTGCTCACGGGGATTGCGTGGGTCGTGAATGGGCGGGAGTACACGGATGCAGCGGAGACCACGGTGCGGTTTGCCCCGATGACGAAGGCGGAGATCGACGCCTATGTCGCGACGGGCGAGCCGATGGGCAAGGCGGGCGCGTACGCGATTCAGGGGCGTGCGGCAATCTACATCGAGGAGCTGCACGGCTCGTTCTCGAACGTGGTCGGCTTGCCGCTCCACGCCGTTGCGGCGCTTGCACGTACGGCGGGGGTCACGATGGAGGATGGCGATGAATCTGCGTGATCTGCCAGCGGGCGAGCTGCCACGTGAGCGCCTGATTGCGCGCGGCGCAGAGGCGCTCAGCGATGCAGAGCTACTCGCAATCCTCCTGCGCACGGGGCGCGCGGGCGAGAATGTACTGGAACTTGCGCGCGGCATTGTTGCGCGTTTTCGCGAGACGGGGCTGCACGAGATCCTCGCGATGCCCTGTGCCGAGTTTGCGCGCATACCGGGCATCGGCACGGCAAAAGCGGCGACCGTGCTCGCGGCACTCGAACTTGGACGGCGCGCGCAGCAGACGGCAAAGAGCCGCCCGCGCATCCGCGAGGCATCTGATGTAGCGGAGTTGCTGCGCCCGCGCTTTCGTGCGGAGAAACGTGAGCATTTCCTCGTGCTGCCACTCAGCGCAAAGAACGAGGTGCTGATGGTTGCAGATGTGTCCGTGGGTACGCTCACGAATGCGCTCGTCCATCCGCGCGAGGTCTTCGAGCCGCCGATCCGCTGCGGCGCAGCACATATCATCCTCGCGCACAATCACCCGAGCGGCGACCCCGCGCCGAGCGCAGAGGATCACCGCCTCACGCGCGTGCTCAAGGATGCGGGCGCACTCCTCGGCATCCCCGTGACGGATCACGTCATCATCGGGGGAGACGGCTTTTTCAGCTTTGCGGAGGAAGGTGTGCTGTAGAGCGCCAGCCTCCCCCGTCGCGACGGGGGAAGCTAATCTGTTGCGTTATTTTTTTTCAGAGAGAGAGGAATTCACCCCTCAATCATCGAAATATACTGATACCTTAGGAAATACTCTTGTTAAAGATTAATTAGGAGGGATTATGATGAGCAAGATCAAAAAGATCCTCGTTCCGGTCGATGGGTCGGTGAACGGCTGCAAGGCGGTCGATGAGGCGATCTTCTTCGCGGAGAAATGCGACGCAGAGCTCGACTTCGTCTACGTTGCGAGCAACATCAACAAGGACATTCCGAGCCATATCGTCTTTGACCGCATCTGGGAAAAGCTCTCGGGCGACCGCAAGGCGCGCAAGCACGTCAAGAGCGGGCATATCGCTAAGAGCATTCTCGAAGTTGCGGACGAAGAGGGCAGCGACATGATTATCATGGGCAGCCGCGGGCTTGGTCTCCTCAAGGGCGTGCTCATCGGTAGCGTCAGCCAGAAGGTGATCGAGGAAGCGAAGATCCCGGTCATGGTGATCAAGTAGGCGGGAGGTGGCGGCCTTGACCGTTCGAGAGCGGCTTGAGGCGCAGGAGGATGCACTCCTCTCTCCACTGGCGGCGCGGAGCAAAGACGCAAAGCGCAGCCATCCGATGGAGGAGTGCCCCTTCCGCACGAAGTTCCAGCGCGACCGCGACCGCATTCTGCACTCGAAATCATTTCGTCGGCTCAAGCACAAGACGCAGGTCTACATTGTCGCGGGCGACCACTACCGCACGCGCATGACACACAGCCTCGAGGTGGCGCAGATCTCGCGCACGATTGCGCGCGGCCTGCGGCTGAACGAGGATCTGACGGAGGCGATCGCGCTCGGGCACGATGTCGGTCACACGCCGTTCGGGCACGCGGGCGAGGCGGTCGTGGAGGAGATCACGGGGCATTTTGCCCACAACGAGCAGAGCCTGCGCATGGTCGAGATCCTCGAGCGCGGCGGGCACGGGCTGAACCTCACGAGTGCGGTACGCGACGGTATCCTGAACCATACGGGCAAGGGCATGCCGACGACGTTCGAGGGGCGGATTGTGCGCATTGCCGACCGCATTGCCTACCTCTGCCATGACTACGACGACAGCATCCGCGCGGGGCTTCTGACCCCCGAAGAGCTGCCCACCGAGGTGCGCGACGCATTTGGTACAGATACGTCCGCGATGATTACGAGCATGGTGTCGGATATGATTGTCACCTCGGAGGCGCGCGGTGATGCGGCGCTCTCGGATGAGGTGCAGCACGTCATGGACACGTTCCGCGCCTTTATGTTCGAGCATATCTACCACTCCAAGACGCTCGCGCACGAGCGCGCACAGGCGGGCTTTGTTCTGCGTGCCCTCATGGATCATTTCACCGTGTATTTCCACACGCTTCCGCCCGAGTTTATCGCGCGTGAGGAGCGCTGGGGTCGCGAGCAGTGCGTCGTGGACTATGTGGCGGGGCTGACGGACAGCTACGCCGTCGCACTCTTCCGCGAGATCTACATTCCGCCCGTGGATCAGATGACAATCAAACCAATATAAAAGGAGAAAAACATGCGTGACCCAAGGATGGAGGCATTTGTGCAGCAGGTACGCGCGCAGACCGACATCCTTGCCGTCGTGCAGGGCTATGTCCCGCTGAAGCGCAAGGGCAACCGCTACTGGGGCTGCTGCCCCTTCCACAACGAAAAGACTGCGTCGTTCTCCGTTGTGCCCGCCGACGGCTTCTTCTACTGCTTCGGCTGCCACGCGGGCGGCGACGCGTTCAAATTCATCTCTCTCATGGAGCACATCACGCCGTTCGAGGCGATCCTGCGGCAGGCGGAGCAGCTTGGCATCGAAAAGCCGGAGCAAAAGCGCGACCCGCGCGAGGAGGCACGCCTGCGTGAGCTGGATGATCTGCGCAAGGTGAATGCGCTCGCGCGCGACTTCTTTCACAACTGCCTCACCGTGACGCGCTACGGCGCGGCGGGCAAGGCCTACCTCGCGGGGCGCGGCATCACGGACGAGGCGATTGCACGCTACGGCATCGGCTTTGCGCCCGATGCGTGGTCGAAGCTCTCCGATGCGTTCCGAAAGCGCGGCATCTCCGAGCACATCCTTGTGACGGCGGGACTTGCCGTGAGGCGTGAGCGGGGCGAGGGCGTCTATGACCGCTTTCGCAACCGCGTCATCATCCCGATCGCGGATGAGCGCGGGCGCATTGTCGCCTTTGGCGGGCGCGCACTCGGCGACGCGCAGCCGAAGTATCTCAATACGGCGGAGACACCCGTATTCAACAAACGCAAGCTTCTCTTCGGACTCGATCGTGCGCATCGCGCCATTGCGAGCGAGGGCGCGGCGATTGTCGTCGAGGGCTATATGGACGCAATTGCCGCTTGGGAGGCGGGGGTTCAGAACGTCGTCGCGACGCTCGGCACCTCGTTCACGAGCGACCATGCAGCGCTGCTCCTGCGCCGTGCGCCGCGCATCGTCTTCTGCTACGACAGTGATGCGGCGGGGCAGGAGGCGACACTGCGCGCTCTCGCAGCCGTGCGCGGACGTGCGGCAGAGGTGCGCGTGCTTCTCCTGCCGGACGGCAAAGATCCCGACGAGTATGTCCGCATGCACGGCGCGGAGGCGTTCCGCGCGCTCGTGGAGACGGCTGTTCCTGCCCCCACGTTTCGTCTGCGCTACGTGCGCAGCCATATGACGGACAGCGTGGAGGGACGGCGCGCCGCTCTTCGGGAGATGCTGCCCGTGCTTGCGGAGCTGGACGAGATCACGCGTGCCGCCTACGTGCGGCAGACGGCGACGGAACTCTTCTTGGACGAGGGGATTGTGACGGATGCCCTGCGCCGCTTTCTGCGGCAGGGGGCTGCGGAGCCACTACAGAACACTGCGCCGCAGCGCATGGCCGTGCGACAGGGAGACGATGCTCTGCGGCGCGCGGGGCGCGAGATTATTGCGGCAATTTGGCGAGATCCTGCGCTTCTCACCGAAATTTTATCTTTCATTCCAATGGAGGATTTTCCCGATGAACTCATCGCGCAGCTGCTCCGTGCGATGACGGCGCATCTCGATGCGGGCGGTGTTCTGGATGCGGACTTTATCGCTGCGCAGCCTACAGCGGCGGTGGATGAGCTCACACGCGCCATCGTCGAGGAGGGGCGTACGGAGGCCTCCTATCAGGAGGCTCTGGGGACGCTCCGACGCAGTTGTTTGACGCATGCACTTGCACGGCATACGCGCCGCGCTGAGGAGATGATGCAAGAAGGAAAAGAGGGATACATTGACGAATTAAACGAAGTGAAGAAAATACAGGATGAGATTGCCCGTGAAAATTTGCACGAATAAATACGCGCACTTTAGTGCTCGAACCTTTATAGCGATATACTAAATGATAGATTTTATTAGATAATACTACAAACTGAAAGGAGGGGGGCAAAATGCAGACAGCAACAGTGCGGATCGAACGAGATGAAATGACTGGAATGGGAAATATCAGCGAGCTTGTGGCAAAGGGAAAGTCGAACGGCGGAACACTGACCTGCGGTGAACTTATCGAGACATTCAGCATATGGAATATGACCCCCGACGATATGGATGGGCTCTATCAGCGCCTCAGCGACGAGAGCATTGAGATCGTGGACGATACGGCGGTCGGCGAGAGCAGCGATGATGACGTGCTCGAGCCGGTGGATGATATTGACAAGGACGAGGAGGAAATCGAGATCGACCTCAGCGTCCCCGAGGGGGTCGCGCTGGACGATCCTGTCCGCATGTACCTCAAGGAGATCGGTCGCGTGCCACTTCTGACGGCAGAGGAGGAGGTTGAGCTTGCGCGGCGCATGGAGGCGGGCGACGAGACTGCGCGCCATCGGCTCGAGGAGGCAAATCTGCGCCTTGTCGTGAGCATCGCCAAGCGCTATGTCGGCCGCGGCATGCTCTTTCTCGACCTGATACAGGAGGGCAACCTCGGACTCCTCAAGGCGGTTG
>NZ_ALKG01000132.1 GCF_000286455.1 Selenomonas sp. FOBRC6 | reverse complement strand
GCCGTAATCTCATCAAGCAATACAATCGGACGGTTCTGGAAGAAGGCACGCGCAAGCCCGAGACGGTGACGCTCCCCTGCAGAGAGGGGATGTCCTCCCGCTCCGAGCGGTGTTCGAAGCCCCTCGGGCAGTGCGTGCAGAAAGTCGCCGAGAGCAGCAGCCTCAAGTGCCGTAGTGACGGCTTCATCCGTGGCATCTTCCAGCCATAGACTGACGTTCTCCGCGAGGGAGGCCGTAAAGATATGCGGCTCCTGCGGGACATATGTGATGAGATGCGTGCGCGTTTTCTCGGAGAGTTGCGCAAGGTCGAATGAGTTTCCCTCACCTGCGCCGTCCGAAAGTACGATTTTGCCCTCTGACGGTGCAATCTGACCCGCAAGCAGGAGGAGCAGCGTGGATTTTCCAATACCGCTTGCTCCTGCGAGCACCGTAGACTTTCCTGCGGGAAAGGAGAAATGCAAGTCCGTGAGCACTTCTTCCTCGGTCAGCGGATAGCGGTAGCTGAGTTTTTCCGTACGCACGGCGGGCGGCGAGAGAATCTGACTCCGTGCGCCGTCCGTGGGGGAGGGGAGGTCAACATAGGGCAGGAGTGCCGCCTCTGCCGTCTTGGCATCCATCGCCGCATGGAATGCGATGCCGCCCTCACGCAGCGGCTGATAGAACAGCGGAGCAAGGATGAGCACGAAGAACGCCGTCTGGAATGTCATCATGCCATCGAGCAGACGCAGACCGATGGAGACGGCAATGAGCGCAATCGAGAGGGTGGTAATCAGCTCCAGTGCGAATGCGGAGACAAAGGCGAGGCGCAGGACGGAGAGCGATGCCTCGGCGAAGCTGTGGCTCATGTGCGCGAGATGTGCGCCTTCGGCGTCGATGCGGCGAAAGATCTTGAGCGTCATCGCCGCGCGTACGAGTTCGCCGAAGCCGTTTGTGAGCGACTGCATCTTGTCCCACTGACGTTCGCTCGCACGGCGCGTTGCCTTTCCGATGAGGAAGAGCAGGAACGGTGCAATCGGCAGTGTCACGAGAAAGAGCAGCGCCGAGAGTGGGTCTGCAAACGCCGTGACAATGAGGATCAGAGGGATGAGCACTGCGCCCGCAATCATCGTTGGCAGCACCGTGTGGAAGAATGGGTCGAGTGCATCGACGCGCTCCAGCGTTAGCGTCAGTGCACCGGAGGAACTGCGTCCATGCAGGAGCATTGCCTCGTGGAGGGCTGTGCGTGCGGAGAGGCGCACGTGATGGGAGAGCTGTGCCTCGATACGGCTCTTGGGGAGGCGCAGAAGTGCCATAGAGAGGACGCACAAAAACAGCATCAGAAGATCTGATGCTGCTTCGGTAAGTCCGCTGTGCTCCATGAACACCGTGTTCACAATGACGGCAGCCTCCCATGCCGCCGCGACGACGAGCCCCCCGTGGAGGAGTTCAATCGCCGCGCGCATGAGGACGCTGTGTCGTTGTGTGCGAATTGCAGAGAGTAAAATGGACTTCTTTTTTTTCATTGTATGTCAGTATGCCTGATGTCCTGCATCATGCGGAGAGATTCGCTTGCGGAAGATATAGTATGTCCAGATCTGATAGCCGAGGACAATCGGAACGAGAACGACCGCTGCAATTGTCATGATGGAGAGCGTGTACTCTGTCGAGGACGCATTGTAGATCGTGAGACTCCATCCCGTGTTCAGACTCGAGACCATGAGACGCGGAAAGAGTCCCGCGAAGAAGCCGACCGTCGTGCCTGCAATAGCGAGCCCGCCGAGGATGAACGCGGGCTTATGTGCCTTCGCATAGAGTGCGCCGATGGCGGCGACAAATGCCGCAGCGGAGAAGACAAGTGCGCCGGCTGCGAGCGGGCTGCTGTAAAGGTCGGTCTCCGTATATGTGAGCACCATGCAGAGTACGTAGAGAAGTGCTGCGGCAATGCCGAATTTCAGTCCATAGCTGCGTGCACGCTCAAGCAGATAGCGATCTGTGAGGCGCAGATTCAGGAATGTCGCTCCGTGGAATGCAAAGACCGCGAAGAACGTCACGCCGCCGACGACCGTGTACGGAGTCAGAAGATCGAGGAAGGTGCCCTGATAGACCATGTTGCCGCCGATGGGCAGACCTGCGATGAGGTTTGTGACAACCACCCCCCAGAGGAACGCGGGGAGGATGCTGCCGAATGCAATCGCATACGACCACGTGCGCTGCCATTTCTCATCGGTGCGCTGATGGCGGAACTCGAACGCGACCGCACGCAGGATGAGCGCGACGAGCATGAGGAAGAGCGCAATGTAGAACGTGCTGAAGAGTGTGGCGTAGACGTGCGGGAACGCCGCGAACATCGCGCCGCCCGCCGTAATCATCCAGACCTCGTTCCCGTCCCAGACCGGACCGATGGAGCGAACGATCTGAGAGCGATCGCTCTCCTTGTCCGAGAGCAGTGTAAGCAGTGTGCCGACACCGTAGTCGAATCCCTCGAGGAAGAAGAATCCTGTGAAGAGAACTACGATGAGCACAAACCAGAGAATATTGTAGTCCATTCTTACTTTCCTCCTTCGATGGCAGGTGTGATCTGCGTGCGGCGGATGAAGCGGAAGGCTATGTAGAGTGCCGTGATGATGAGCAGCAGATAGAGCACGGTGAAGCCGATCATTGTAAACATGATCTCTCCTGCGCTGAGGTTCGGCGACACGCCGTCAATGGTTTTCTGCAGCCCCATGACAAGCCACGGCTGACGACCCATCTCCGCGACAATCCAGCCGCAGGAATTCGCAATAAAAGGAACTATGACAAGCCACGGGAGCGCGTAGAGCAGCTTCTTTGCCGAGAACAGCTTGTCCTTTTTTGCCAGATAGAATACGACAAGCGAGACAAGTACCATGAAGAATCCGGCGCCGACCATCGCGCGGAAGGAGTAGAAGAGCATCGTTACGTGCGGACGGTAGTCGCCCGGGCCGAACTTCTCGACCGCTTCCTTCTGGAGGTCGTTGATGCCGCGCACCTCGCCCTGGGTGCTGTCATGCACCATGATGGTGAACATATAGGGAATCGTGATCTCGAAATCATTGTGCCCCTTCTCCATGTTTGGATAGGCGAGCACGGCGAACGGGGCGGGATCCTCCGTCTCCCAGAGCGCCTCCATTGCCGCAAGCTTCATCGGACTTGCCTGTGCAAGGTACTGCGTGTGCAGATGTCCGCTTGCGATGACGCCGACGACACCGACGATGGTGTAGATTGCACCTGCCTTGATCGCCTGTGTGAATGCGTAGCGCGATTCCTCATCGTGGAGCAGCTTCCAAGCAGAGACTGCCATGACGACAAAGCCTGCCGTTGTGATGCCCGCAAAGAGGGTGTGTGACTGCTCACCAAGGATATAGTGATTGGTGATGAGTTCAAAGAAGTTTGCCATCTCCGCGCGTCCGTTGGCAATCGTGTAGCCGACGGGGTGCTGCATGAACGAGTTCGCAACGAGAATCCAGAATGCCGACAGGTTGCTGCCGATGGCGACCAGCCAGATACACGCGCAGTGCGCCCTTTCCGAGAGCTTGTCCCAGCCGAACATCCAGATGCCGAGGAACGTTGACTCAAGGAAGAACGCCGTAAGTGCCTCGAGTGCGAGCGGTGCGCCGAAGATATCGCCCATAAAACGGGCGTACTCCGACCAGTTCATGCCGAACTGGAATTCCTGCACCAGACCGGTAGCGACACCCATTGCGAAATTGATGAGAAAAAGCGTGCCAAAGAAATGCAGTAGTTTCCGGCAGGTCTTCTTCCACTCCGGCCTCTTCGTATTTACGTAGCACGTCTCAAGCATCGCGACGAAGATCGCCATGCCGAGGGTGACGGGGACGAAGAGAAAGTGATAGATGGTGGTGATTGCAAACTGCCATCGCGACAGCAGCACTTCTTCCATTTCCAAACCCCTCCTAAAAATAAAACCTGTGATAATATCACCGCCCTTTGTCACACGGATTGCGACAAAAGCCCTTGATTCGGTGAATTATATCATAGGTTAAAATGAAATACAAGTTAGATGAATATTTTTACTTATTTAGGAATAAATATTTGTTAGGCTCATTCACGAACTGCATTCACAATGAGCAGAAGTAGGAGCAGAGTGAGTCCGCCACCGACGAATGGATAGGGAAGCACTGTGGCATCCATGAAAGTGAACGCGCCTGCAGCGGCGGGGACGAAAGCGAGGAGAAAGAGGATGCTGAGCCATAGGTTCTGCTTTGCACGTGCACGCGCTGCGTTGCATGTGTCCCAGAGTGTGACGAGGCTTGGAAGCCCGGAGGCATCAAGTGTGATATCGGATGTGTAGCTCGTTGAATGCCCCTGATTGCGCAGCGTCTGCGCCTCGAAGTAGGCGGCATCCTCGGGGGACATCAGAGGTTCGCGTTCCTCCTGTGGGTTGTCCGTACGCATGAGTTCCTCATGCAGCGGGTCGCGCGGCGCGTCTTCCTCTTCGGGGGTGGGCTGCTTCTCGAGTGAGGAGGGACAGCCGACGCTGATGTCTGCCGCGCGCAGTGCCGCCTGATCTGCCATCGGGTCACCGACCATCGCGACGACGGCACCGCGCGATTGGAGCAGACGAATCTCGCGTGCCTTGTCCGTGCTCGTGAGGTCGGCGCGCACCTCGCTGATACGGAGCTCCTTTCCTGTCGCATTTGCGAGGCGCTTCGTCTCACCTGTGAGGAGGATGAGGGAGAGTCCGCGCTCCTTGAGGGCGATTAGTGCGCGCCGTGCCTCTGCTCGTACATCGTCGCGGACGGCGATGATGCCACGTGCGTATTTGCTCGAGCTGACGAAGAGCGGCGTCTGTCCGCTCGTTGCAAGCTGATCGGCGCGCGTGAGGAGAGCAGCGCTGATCTCGATGTTCTCCTCCTGCAGCCACTCCTTTTTGCCGACGCGTACAGGCGTGCGTGCAATCAGCGCCTCGACGCCGAAGCTCTCCGTCTCGCGCGCGGCAGAGTGACGCTGTAGGTGCAGACCGCGCTGGACGGCGGTATCGTAGAGCGCGTGCGCATAGGGGTGTGTTGCCTCGCGTTCGGCACTCGCGGCGAGTGCGAGCAGAGAGCCCTGCGTCATGCCCTCGGGCACGAGTGCAGAGATGAATACGCTGCCTTCCGTGAGCGTGCCGTTGCGGTTGAATGCGATTGTGTCCACATGAAGCAACTCCGTGAGTGCGCTCATGCGGCTGCATGTGACACCCGAGTCACGCAGCCGCCGCTTGATGCGCAGAGCAATCAGCCAGCGCGAGACAATGAAGGGCAGAGGCGAGGCAGCGAGGAAGATGCCGAGGAAGATTTCTGATGCCACCTCGATGGAAATATCGCCCGCAATATACCAGTACCCTGCGACACCTGCCGCAAGTACAACGCTCGCAATGAAGTGGAAAAACGATGACGTGTATTTTTTCAAATCCGCTCAACTCCCTACTGCTTTTTACAGGGGAATTATAGCACAGGAGGGGGGAAGTGACAAATCCCTTCGATAAGCCTTGCACGTTTTGCGTATAGAATGGTAATATGGTAGAAAATACTGCTTTTATGGCAGAATATCGTTATTGTAAATATATAAATTATATTTGGAGATCGGATATGGAACTCGTGCAGGCAGTCATTGCAATCTTTGCGGAGCGCAGTGCGTTCTTTTTGCAGCTCATGATCGAGCATCTTTGGATCTCGGGGGCGGCGATCGGCATTGCAATCGTGCTCGGCGGTGCGGCGGGCGTTCTGATTCATTGTTACGAGAGGGCGGCGGCACCGACGCTCGGTACGGTGAATTTCCTCTATACCATTCCGTCGATTTCGATGCTCGGCTTTCTTATACCGTTCTTCGGCATCGGCAACCGTTCGGCGATCATTGCGCTGACGATCTATGCACTCCTGCCGATGGTGCGCGCAACGCATACGGGACTTGCACAGATTCCACCGTCGCTCGTGGAGGCAGCGGGCAGTCTCGGCGGCTCTTCGTTTCATGTGCTGATGCGCGTTCAGATTCCGCTCGCGATGCCCGTCATCATGTCCGGGATTCGCAATATGGCGACGATGACGATTGCACTTGCCGGCATTGCGTCCTTTATCGGTGCGGGCGGTCTCGGTGTCGCTATCTATCGCGGCATCACGACGAACAACCCCGCGCTTACGATTGCGGGGAGCCTCCTGATCGCCGTGCTTGCGCTCGTGGTGGACGGCGCACTCGGCTGGGTGGAGCACGCGATGAAAGAGTGGGCACAGGCACGTGTATGCGGCAGGAAATGCAGTGCCTACGCTGCCGCAGCGGCAGTTCTCCTCATTGCTGTAAGCAGTGTGACCTATGGATTCTTCGGCAAGGCAGACGTCGTTCACATTGCGACGAAGCCGATGACGGAGCAGCTGATTATCGGCGAGATGCTGAAACTCGTGATCGAGCATGATACGGGACTCGAGGCGCGCATTACGGCGGGCGTCGGCGGCGGTACGTCAAACATTCACCCGGGGATGGAGAGCGGCGCGTTCGACATCTACCCCGAGTACACGGGGACGGGCTGGAATATGGTACTCAAGGAGGAGTCGAAGTACAGCGAGGATATGTTTCCGAAACTCGCGGAGGAATACGAGAGGCGCTTTGATATGCACTGGGTGGGGATGTACGGCTTCAACGATACGTTCGGTATTGCCGTACGGCGTGAGATTGCGGAGCAGTACGATCTGCACACGTATTCTGACCTGCGTCGTGTCGCCCCTCAACTCGTCTTTGGTGCGGAGTACGATTTTTTTGAACGCGCGGACGGCTATCTCGCGCTCTGCAAGGCGTATGGGTTGGATTTTGCCCGCACGGTCGACCTCGATATCGGGCTGAAATATCAGGCACTCGCGAACAAGCAAATTGATGTGATGATTGTGTTCACGACAGACGGACAGCTTGCGGCGGCGGATGCGCGCGTGCTGACGGACGACGAGGGATTCTTCCCGTCCTACCGTTGCGGCAATGTTGTGCGCGGTGAAGTTTTGGAGCGGCATCCTGAGCTGGGCACAGCGCTCGAACGGCTGACAGACAGCATCAGTGACGAGGAGATGGCGGCAATGAACTATGCCGTTGAGACGGAGGGCAGAGAGCCGCGGGCGGTTGCGGAGGAGTTTTTGCGCGCGAAGGGACTTTTGCAATAAAGCCGGGATTTCTTGAAATAAATCCCGTTCAATGTTAGAATACAGAAGAGTAAAAATATTTCGCAGGAGGAAGCGATATGAGTGTAAATACGATAAAAACGGAGCAGGATAAGGTGCTTCGGCTGATGGCGGAGAAGTATCCGACGAAGGAGATTGTCTATGAGAAGATTGTCTACCTGCAGTCGCAGCTCATGCTGCCGAAGGGCACGGAGCACTTCATGAGCGACCTTCACGGTGCATACGACTCATTCTTTCATATCCTCAACAACTGTTCGGGTGTCATCAAGGAGAAGGTCGACTACTGTTTCGGTGAGCGCATGACGGAGGAGGAGAAGGCGGAGTTCTGTACGCTGATCTACTATCCGCGCGAGAAGGTGGAGCATCTGACGGCGGAGGGCAAGGCGGACGCAATCTGGTACCAGCAGAACATTGCAAATCTGCTCGAACTGACCAAGCTCATGAGCTGGAAATTCCCTGCGAGCAAGATGCGCAGTTACATTCCAAAGCGCTACGAATCCGTCATTGTAGAGATGCTGAGCACGCGCCCCGAGCTCGACGAGGCACAGCTCTACTATTACAAGCAGCTCATCGAGACCATCGTGGAGATCGGCGGCGGCACGGACTTCATCGATGCGTTCAGTGTGCTCGTCAAGCGGCTCGCAGTCGAGCGCATCCATATCGTCGGCGACTTCTTCGATCGCGGGGATCGCCCGGACGGCATTCTCGACCTCCTCATGCAGCATCCGTCCGTTGACATCCAGTGGGGCAATCACGATGTGCTCTGGATGGGGGCGGCACTCGGCAGCGAGGTCTGTATCGCGGCGGTCATCCGCAACTCGCTGCGCTACCGCAATACAGACGTACTGGAACGCGGCTATGGCATCAGTCTGCGCCCGCTCTCGACGTTTGCCTCGCGCATCTATCCCGACGAGAACCCGATCAAGGCGGCAGAGCGGGCAATCTCGATGATGATGTTCAAGCTTGAGGGGGCGCTCATCAAGCGCAATCCGGACTTCCACATGGAGGATCGTCTGCTCCTCGATAAGATCAACTTCAGCCTATCCTGCGTCACATTGAACAATGGACGGCGCGTGGAACTCGATAGTGCCTACTTCCCGACGATTGACGACGGCGCGGACTGCTACGAGCTGACGGAGGAGGAGCGGCACATCATCGACGATCTGCGCTCCTATTTCCTTGAGAGTAAGGCACTCCAACGCCATGTGGACTATCTCTACGAGCGCGGCAGTATGTATATGTGCTACAACGGCAACCTGCTCTTTCACGGCTGCGTTCCCATGAATGAGGACGGCAGCTTCCGCACCATTACCTACAAGGGCGAGGAGTACACGGGACGTGCATGGATGGACTTCTGTGAGGAAAAGGCACGCGCGGCTTGGAACGAACACGCGCAGGAAGGCTTGGACTTTATGTACTTCCTCTGGTGCGGACTGCTCGCGCCGACCTCGGGGCGCTCGTTCACAACGTTTGAACGCTCCTTTATCTCTGACGAATCGACGTGGAAAGAGCCGTCTGACCCGTATTTCCGCCTCATCAAGGAGGAGGAAATCTGCGAGAAAATCCTTGCGGAGTTCGGGCTTGACCCCAAGCACGGGCACATCATCAACGGGCACGTTCCTGTCAAGGTAAAGAAGGGGGAGAGTCCGCTGCGTGCGAATGGACGCGCGATCATCATCGACGGTGGTTTTGCGACGCCATACCACTCCAAGACGGGCATTTCGGGCTACACACTCATCTACAACTCGCGCGGGCTGCGTCTACTCCAGCATCAGACGGTGGCGAATGTGCGTGAGGCACTGCGCGAGAACCGCGACATCGAGTCCGTCTCGCAGACCGTCGAGCTGCAGGCGCGCAGCTGCCTCGTACGCGATACGGATCGCGGCGCGGCGATCATGGACGAGATCGCCGATCTCCATGCTCTTCTGCGCGCGTATCAGACGGGGCATATCAAGCCACAGTAAGAATAAGAAAGCCCGCACATCAAACGCAATGTGCGGGCTTTCTTATTCTTTTATGGATTCTTTTTCAGCCACATACTCCACGGCACGGCATAGTTGTCCTCGTGATTCTGCTGAACGTAGTCGTAGAACTTTGCGATCATTGCTGACTTGTAGTGGTAGTCTGCATCCTCCCATCCTATCGGTGCATGCTGCGTAGTCGGGTCGTAGGTGAGGTATGCTCCGCCGAGCAGGTACTGACGATAGAGGATGTCCTTCAGCGGGACGGCGGGATTTTTCATCATATCGTACATCGCCATAAAGCTGGTCGTGCGTCCTTTGCCTGCCTGACAGTGAAAGTGCATCCATGTGTCCGCAGGCATTTTTTTCACGAGATCGACAAATTCGTCGATGGTCTGTGGGTCTGCCCATTTGTGGTCGGTGACGGCGAGACGGACGTAGCGCACACCCGCATTCTCGACCAGCTCGCGCTCTGTCATTGCCGCCGTGACGTGGACGGTCTGCTGATTTTTTGGCTGCTTTTTCTTGTCGAGGTGCGCGAGCACGACATCCTTGTCCTGTGCATTGCGAATGCGCATGTTCTCGTCACGCAGTGCCTCGTGCTTGGTCCTGCCGATATTGCCCCAGTCGTGCTTGCCGTACCAACTGACGGCATATCCATTCATGAAGCCGTGCGACTCCTGCCGCAGATCGATGATACAGATCGAGCCCTGTGTGCGCGTGTGCAGGTCTTTCAGTAGCGCGTGAAAGGCAGGGACGGAGAACTCCGCACTTCCCGAGAGCGGCAGGGCATCCAGTCCCTCACGAGAGGGGATGTAGTTCGGGTCGACACCGAACTTCGCTGCGTCTGTCCGCGTTTGGAACGGCGATCCCGCCGTGCGGAAATTGTGCGGCAGCTCCGCCGCATTGCCCGCAGCCATGTCGATGCGCCAGACATAGCCCCGGTAGTCTGCGTTCGTATCGGCGCCAGAGGCGGTGTATGGGATGATGCATAGCGTGCATACTAGCAGGGCAGTGAGTAAATGTTTGAATGCGTGCATGAGATCCCTCCACTGTGTAAACCGGCGATCCTTTTCGAAGCGATGATAAAACCTTTGCTCGAATTGGCGTGGATTTTATCTGTGCTTTCTA
>NZ_ALKG01000131.1 GCF_000286455.1 Selenomonas sp. FOBRC6 | reverse complement strand
CACCTACAACGGCAATCCACACAACTACACAGGCACGAACGGTGTCACGTTCGCAAACTTGGCGAACGGTCAGACGGCGGCGACGCCGGGGCTGCTCTCGGGGGCTGTTTCCTATACCCCGATTGCAGACGCATCAAAGACATCGGGCTACGCACAGGGCGCGATTCATGCGGGTGAGTACAGTGTTGACCTGAAAAACAGCACACTCTCCGCGACGAACTACAAGTTCAAGTACGTTCCGGGCAAGCTCACCATCAAACCCATCGACATCCACTTCACCGCGCCGAACGGCGAGCGTATCTACGGTGCGCCGAATGATGCGGTCACAATGGCCTCGCCCTCTTATACGGGCACGCTTGCCTCGGGCGACACCTTCGCACAGTATACCGTGACGGCGGTCGACGGCGGCGGCAACCCCGTCACCGAGCGCACGGGCATTGGTACATATACGATGTCGCTCCAAGGCGTCGGGCTTGCGCCCGGCAGCCGCGGCATCTCGTCGGACTACCGCATCACCGTACCCGCAGGGACGCTCACGATCAAGAAGCGTCCGCTCACCATCACGGCGGGCGACAAGAGCCGCGTTTACGGCGATGCCAATACGACGGCGGGCTATGTTAACAATACGGCGAAGGTCAACGTCGGCGCGACAACCGCGACGACGGGACTCGTCAACGGCGATGCCATTGACGATGTGACGGAGATGATCGATCCGACAGCAACCGTCACGACGAATGCAGGCACGGCAGGTCTTTGGACAAAGGCGAGCGCCGCGCACTTCTCTTCGGGGACGGCAAACAATTACAACATCACCTACGTTGATGGCCATTTCAATATCACGAAGCGTGCACTGACCCTTGTCGCGGGCGACAAGAGCCGTATCTACGGCACGGCGAATACGACGGCGAACTATGTGAACGGCACGAATCTGTTCCGTGTCAAGGCGGGCACAAACCTCGTGAACGGCGATATGATCTCCTCGGTGACGGAGACGATTGACCCGCGTGCGACCGTCACGACGGATGCAGGTACGCTAGGACTCAAGACAATGATCGGCAGTGCTGTTTTCGGCGTAGGAAATGCCAATAACTATGATGTTTCCTACGAGGTCGGCAGCTTTGCCATCACGCCGCGCGATCTGACGCTGCGTGCGGGCGACAAGACACGCATCTACGGAACGGAGAACAGTACCGCAG
>NZ_ALKG01000130.1 GCF_000286455.1 Selenomonas sp. FOBRC6 | reverse complement strand
CGACGGTGAGCCGCTCGGCGGCAAGACCCGTGCCGAGGATGACTTCGCGGATGAGGACGAGGACTTTCTCAGCTAAATAACGGCTGACAGACATGGGCAGTGGGGATTCTTCCTCGCTGCTTTTGTCACGGAAGGAGAACATACATGAAGTCCATTTCTATCGATCTCGAAACGCGAAGCAGTGTGGATATTGGGAAAAGCGGCGTTTATCGTTACGCCGAAGCCGAAGATTTTGCTATCCTGCTCTTTGGATATTCCGTGGACGGAGGCACAGTGCAGGTCATTGACCTCGTGGGTGGTGAGCAGATTCCACAGGAGATTCTGGATGCGCTGACCGATGAGTGCATCATCAAGTAGGCGTTCAATGCGAACTTTGAGCGTGTGTGCTTGTCGCGATACTTGTCGGACTTGGGGATGCTTCATACTACCGAGTCCGCTCACTTCCTCAGTCCCCGCAGTTGGCGATGCACGATGGTCTGGTCTGCGTATATGGGACTGCCACTCTCACTTGCCGCCGTTGGACGTGTACTTGGGCTGGAAGAGCAGAAAATGACCGAGGGCAAGGCTCTGATTCGCTATTTTTCAACGCCTCCGTTCCACGAACCCACGGGAGCGAAGTGGGAACTGTTCAAGTCCTACAACCGCCGTGATGTTGAAGTGGAGATGGCGATTCAGCGGCGTCTGTCCAAATATCCTGTGCCTCCGTCTGTGTGGGAGGAGTATGTACTCGACCAGGAGATCAATGATCGCGGGATACGTCTGGATATGCTGCTTGTAGAGAACGCCGTCCAGATCGACGTGCGCACCAAGGAAAAACTGACGGACAGACTGAAAAATCTGACCGGGCTTGAAAATCCGAACAGCGTGGTGCAGATGAAGGCGTGGCTCAAGGTGCAGGGATTTGAAACTGAGTCGCTCGACAAGAAGTCCGTGAAGGCCTTACTCACGACTGTCCAGTGTCCTATCTCCGATGTGTTGATGCTTCGGCAGCAGCTTGCGAAATCCTCGGTGAAGAAATATCAGGCGATGCAGAATACAATTTGCTCGGATGGTCGTGCGCGGGGAATGTTTCAGTTCTATGGAGCGAACCGTACCGGGCGGTTTTCGGGACGCCACATTCAATTACAAAATCTTCCTCAGAATCATCTCGCCGACCTCGAATACGCCCGCAGCCTCGTGCGGCAGGGAAATTTTGCGGCACTGGAACTGCTCTATGAATCCGTGCCAGATGTGCTGTCGCAGCTGATCCGTACTGCCTTCATTCCCAAGGGCGGCAGAAAATTCATCGTCGCGGACTTCTCTGCCATCGAAGCACGGGTACTGTCATGGCTTGCCAAGGAGCGATGGCGCATGGATGTATTCGCTGATGACGGCGACATCTACTGCGCCACAGCAGGCAGGATGTTCCACTGCAACGTGGTGAAACACGGCGAGAACGGGCATCTTAGGCAAAAA
>NZ_ALKG01000129.1 GCF_000286455.1 Selenomonas sp. FOBRC6 | reverse complement strand
GGGACTCGTGAATCACGTGGTTCACGAGTTCTTTTAAAAATATCATATGGCGGCTTTGGTGAAGTGGTTAACACACTGGATTGTGGCTCCAGCATACATGGGTTCGATCCCCATAAGTCGCCCCATAGGGGTATAGCTCAACTGGTAGAGCAACGGTCTCCAAAACCGTAGGTTGTGAGTTCAAGTCTTACTGCCCCTGCCATTGATTTTAGCCGTATCGCTATGATACGGTTTTTTTGTGCTCTCATTTGCTTTTTCTTGTCAAATATATGATTATGGTGTAGAATGACGAAAGGTGAAATGAGAGTTTTAAGGAGGAGATGTATCCATGAAGAGATTCGTCCAGATGGCGCTTGTTCTGTGTCTCACGCTTTTTGCCGTGCAGGCAGGGGCGTCCCCATATTCTGACAAGGTGACGCTGCCGGAGGGGGCTGTCATCACGAATGTCAACCGCTTGGCGGTCGGTGCACCTCTCTATGTTCAGGTTGAGGAAACGGCACCCTCGATTGAGATCCTGACGCAGGTCATTTCGGATGCGAGCCGCATTACGCAGGCGAATATTGTGACCTACGATACGGTCGCAAACGGCATTCAGACGGACAAGGGCATCGATCTCAAATCGCTTCCGCGCCGCGATGCAGCGAAGATCTTCAAGGAGAATGTTGCCTCCTATGCGGATGCATACATCATCCTGACGGTTGCAAACAACAGCCGCACGACGTTCTTCTTCGATGTCTACCGCTCCGGTTCGAATGAGCTGCTCTATACGTACGAGGTGCGTGCGAACAAGTCGGACGGGAATACGGTTGCGACGTTCTCGTCACTTTCCGAACAGTTCTATAAGAACTGGCAGCGTTCGGTGGAAGCTCAGAACAAGGTAAAATAATAATGCTGCACGAAGTCCCCGCATGTTCGGGGGCTTTTTTCTTTCGAGAATTATAGCAGCTGCTCATAATAGTGTTGACAAAGCGGGATTCCTATAATAAGATAGACAAGCTATCTTTTGGAACGGAAACTTTTGGGGAGGCACATTTACTATATGATAACGAACGATAAGCTGCGCAATATTGCGATCATTGCACACGTCGATCACGGCAAGACGACGCTTGTGGATGCGATGCTGCGTCAGAGTCACGTGTTCCGCTCGAATGAGCAGGTGGGAGAGCGCGTGATGGACTCGGGTGATATTGAGCGCGAGCGCGGGATCACGATTCTTTCGAAGAATACGGCGATTCTCTACGATGACATCAAGATCAACATTGTCGATACACCGGGTCACGCAGATTTCGGCGGCGAGGTGGAGCGCGTCCTCAATATGGTGGATGGGGTTCTCCTACTTGTTGATGCGTTCGAGGGACCGATGCCGCAGACGAAGTACGTGCTGCGCAAGGCGCTCGAGCAGAAGCTCAAGCCGATTGTGGTCATCAACAAGATCGACCGCCCCGACCAGCGCGTGGACGATGTTTACGACGAGGTGCTCGAGCTCTTTATGGAGCTGGATGCGGACGACGATCAGCTCGACTTCCCCGTGATCTATGCAACGGCGCGCGACGGCGTTGCAAAGTTCAAGATGGAGGACGAAAGCGACAATCTGGAACCGCTTATGCAGACGATTGTGAAGGAGATTCCGGCGCCGCAGGGTGATGCGGACGGCCCTCTGCAGATGATGGTGACGACGCTCGAGGCGGATGACTATGTGGGTCGCGTTGCAATCGGACGCATCATTCGTGGCACGGTGCGCCCGAACCAGTCCGTTGTCGTCATCAGCGGCGATCATGAATCGAAGTCGAAGGTCGGCAAGGTCTATGTCTATCAGGGGCTCAAGCGCGTTGATGTCAATGAGGCAGGGATGGGCGAGATTGTCGCGCTCACAGGTCTTGGCGATGTGAGCATCGGCTATACGGTAGCGGATGCGGAGAATCCCGAGGCACTGCCGACGATCAACATCGACGAGCCGACGCTCTCGATGACGTTTGGCGTCAACACGAGTCCCTTTGCGGGGCGTGAGGGGCAATTTGTGACCTCGCGGCATCTGCGCGATCGCCTCTTCAAGGAGATCGAGACGAATGTAGCAATGCGTGTCGAGGAAACGGATTCGGCGGATGTGTTCAAGGTCTCGGGGCGCGGTGAGCTGCATCTTTCGATCCTGATCGAGCAGATGCGCCGCGAGGGATATGAGCTGCAGGTCGGAAAACCCGAGGTCGTGTATAAGACGATCAACGGGCAGAAATGTGAGCCGATGGAGAATCTAACGGTCGAGGTGCCGCAGGAGTACATGGGCTCGGTCATGGAGGCGCTCGGTACGCGCAAGGCGGAGCTGTCGAATATGACGGAGCTCTCGGGCTATATCCGCATGGAGTTCTTCATTCCGGCACGCGGCCTGATCGGTTTCCGCTCGGAGCTCCTTACGAGTACGAAGGGCAACGGCATCATGAATCATATCTTCCACGGCTACGTGCCGTACAAGGGGGATATGAGCGGGCGCTCGCACGGTTCGCTCGTGGCGTTCGAGCAGGGCGAGACGACGGGCTACGGCATCTTCTCGTTGCAGGATCGCGGCACGATGTTTATCTCACCGGGTCAGCAGGTCTATGAGGGGATGATCGTGGGCGAGAATTCGCGTGATATCGACATGGACATCAATCCTTGCAAGAAGAAGAATGTCACGAATATGCGCACCTCTGCCTCGGATGAGGCAATTCGCCTCACGCCGCCGCGCATTCTGAGCCTCGAGCAGGCACTTGAGTACATCAACGACGACGAGCTCGTCGAGGTGACGCCCGAGAACATTCGTCTGCGCAAGGCGATTCTCGATCGTACGGCGCGCGGGCGCGCGGCAAAGAATGCACGCAAGTAAATAGGCATAAAGTCCTTTGTTTACCAAAAATTTTTAGTTTGCATGTGATATGCTTGCATTTCTGAAAAAAATGTGATAGTATGTCTGCGTTAGCAAAATGAGAGATTGTCTCTAATTTTAGTGTGTCGCATATTTACTGAGGAAGGAAGAGATAAATGGGTGCAAATTCATTCTTTTCACGTGTGAAGGATATGACCTCGCGCGTCGTAGACTCATTTATCCCCGCAGCCTACGACGAGGAGTATGAGGACGAGGAAGTTGTGCAGCAGGTTCAGCAGACGGCAGCACAGCCGCGCCAGGAGGCAATGACCTCCCGACGCGTTGCAAACGGCGGCACGGTATCTTTCCCGAGCGCCTCTTACAGTACTTCGTCTGTGCCGCGTACGCCCACAACGGGTGACGGCGGTACGCCGCTGACGGTGCATACGACGAAGGTGGCGGAGCTTAAGGTACGCATTCATCGCCCGCGCCGTTATGACGACGTGGGGACGGCGGTTGTCCAGCTCAAGCAGGGGATTGCCGTTGCGGTCAATTTTGACTGCCTGAATGATGTGGAGCGTCGCCGCGTCTGCGACTTCCTGAACGGTGCATGCTATGTACTGCACGGTACGGCACGCGTGGTGTCGAGCACAATCATCCTCTACGCCCCGAAGGGCGTCGATGTGACGGAGGCAGCTGCACAGCCGCATTGAGCGCGTTGAAAATTGCATTTGATCAATGGAGAGCCTCGGCTCTCCATTTTTATGCAAAAATTTTGCTTGGGGCGTTGTCTTGCGGCATTTCTTATGCTATAATATCTCGCAGTGTGAAAAAGCACGCGTTCCCGATAGCTGCTCTGTGCCGCACTGTGTGCGGTGGTGCAGCGGATGAGGGGCGCGGAAGAACAACAGGAGGTATTTTCCATGGCAGTAATTTCTATGAAGCAGCTTCTGGAGGCAGGCGTCCACTTCGGACATCAGACCCGCCGCTGGAACCCGAAGATGGCGCGTTACATCTTCACGGAGCGCAACGGCATCTACATCATCGATCTGCAGAAGACGGTGCGCAAGGTGGACGAGGCGTACAACTTCCTCCGCAGCGTTGCGCAGGAAGGTAAGTCCGTGCTCTTCATCGGCACGAAGAAGCAGGCGCAGGAGGCAATCCGTGAGGAGGCTCTGCGTGCGAATATGTTCTATGTCAATGAGCGCTGGCTCGGCGGCATGATGACGAACTTCCAGACGATTCAGCGCCGTATCCACCGCCTCAAGACGCTTGAGGAGATGGAGGAGAACGGTACGCTTGAACTCCTGACGAAGAAAGAGGCGCAGGGGCTGCGTCACGAGAAGGAGAAGCTCGAGCGCTATCTCGGGGGCATCAAGGATATGAACCGTCTGCCGGGCGCACTCTTCGTGGTTGACCCGCGCAAGGAGCGCATTGCGGTCGCTGAGGCGCGCAAGCTGAACATCCCCATTGTCGCGATTGTCGACACGAACTGCGATCCGGATGAGATCGACTATGTGATCCCGGGCAATGATGACGCGATCCGCGCGGTGAAGCTCCTCACGGGCTGCATGGCGGATGCTGTGCTCGAGGGCAATCAGGGCGGTGCGCCGGAGACGGCTGCAGCTGAGTAAGGAAACGAACAGAGGGGTAAGGGATATTATCCCTTGCCCCTTTTTTTGACGAATGATTTGGAGGAAATACAATGGCAATCACTGCTGCAATGGTAAAGGAACTGCGTGAGCGCACGGGCGCGGGGATGATGGACTGCAAGAAGGCACTCGCGGAGACGGACGGCGATATGCAGAAGGCAATCGACTATCTGCGCGAGAAGGGCATTGCAAAGGCGGAGAAGAAGGCGGGACGCATTGCTGCTGAGGGCGCTGTGACGGCGTATCTCGCGGCAGATGCGAAGGTCGGCGCGATCGTTGAGATCAACTGCGAAACGGACTTCGCTGCGGGCAATGAGCAGTTCCGCGAGCTGAGCGCAAAGGTTGCAAAGCATATCGCAGAGACGAACCCAGCCGATCTCGATGCGCTGAATGCAAGCCAGCTCGACGGCAAGGATGTTGCCTCCCTCATCACCGAGGCGACGGCGACGATTGGCGAGAAGATTTCGCTGCGCCGGTTTGCGCGCTATGAGAGTGCGGGTCGTGTTGCAACGTACATCCACATGGGCGGCAAGATTGGCATTCTCGTGGAACTCTCGGGCGGCGATGAGCAGCTCGGCAAGGATATTGCGATGCAGATTGCGGCGGCGGCGCCGATTGCAATTGACCGCTCCGGTGTGACGGCGGACGACATCGAGCATGAGAAAGAAGTTCTCCGCAAGCAGGCGCTCGAGGAAGGGAAACCCGAGAAGATCATCGAGAAGATGGTCGAGGGGCGCATCAACAAGTTCTACGAGGAGGTCTGCCTGCTCGAGCAGAAGTTCGTGAAGGATCCTGAGCAGAAGGTCTCGGCTGTCCTTGGCGGCGTCGAGGTCAAGGCGTTCACGCGC
>NZ_ALKG01000128.1 GCF_000286455.1 Selenomonas sp. FOBRC6 | reverse complement strand
ATGATATTGTCAAGAACAGTTGACAAATTTCTCACAAGGGAACGACCGTTTAAGTGGTTGCGGCAATGGAGTCATAGAACTGTCGCCGCTTCACCATCGGAGGAAGTCCGCCGTTTGCGGAACAGATCCGGCGGTTGTTCCAATAGCTCATGAAATATCGCCAAACAAGAACCTTCAATTCTTCGGTTGTCATTTTCTTTGTGTCATAGCGTCCATAGAGAAGCTCCGACTTCATGCGTGCCCACATACTCTCACAACGCGCGTTATCATGACAGCGGCCACCGGCACTGTTCATACTTTGACGGATTCCATAGTTTTGGATTGCCTCCCGATACAGCTGACTCGTATATTGGCTGCCGCGATCCGAGTGCAGGATTGCGCCCCTTAGCATCGGGTAGGAAATCATGGCGTTATCAAGCATCTGCACACACAGAGAAGCCCTCATATTCGTATCCATAGAAAGTCCGAGCCCCCCAACGTCATAGCAGTCAAAGAGTGCTGAAACATAGAGTTTTCCATCACACGCAGGAATCTCTGTCATGTCAGTGACACACTTGGAAAACGGTGTGTCGGCATGAAAATCACGGTGTAGGAGATCCTCCGAGATCTGTGCCTGCCGATCTGCTTTTGTGATACCGTTCGGCTTATGGTTGGACGATGACTTAAGCCGATCTCTTCCATAATGCGGTAAACGGTGCGTTCACTCGGAACATGGATGCCTTCTGGCTGCTTGATCTTGAGTGCCTGATACATGCGGATTCTTCCGTAGGTATCGGTGCATTCATCCTCTGCATGGATCTGCATCATGGCATCGGCAAGTTCCTGATATTTCCAGGGGCGGTCTTTGCTCACCAGATACTGATAAAATCCCTGTCTTGTGACATGGAGCAGTCTGCAATAAAAACTGATATTTCCTTTGTGTGCGCCGTCTGCTGTCTTGAACGCAATAAACTTCATACGTTCGTTTTTGTTGACTTCAGACGGCTCGCGGCGAAAAAAGCGCTTGCTTCTTCCAGAAAGTCATTCTCTTTCTTCAAACGTCGAATTTCCTTATCCTGTGCCTTGAGCCGGGCGTGCAGCTGTACGAGTTCCTCATGCAACCTCAGGGCACTCTGCGGTGTTTGCGTGCCGCACCCAAGATCCAAATATCCAAGACGTTGTGCGCGTGTCCATGTATACATCGTGTTCTTGGAAATTCCTAGCTCTTTGGCGGCTTTCGCTTGACCGATTTCCTGCGCCAGCTTGATTGCCTGCACCTTAAATTCGTGATCGTATTGCCTGTTTGCTGCCATTTTGACCGCTCCTTCTCCTCTTTGACTTTATCTAAAATCCTTGCGAAGAAGTTGTCAACTTTATTTATACAACATCATTATATCGAAGAAGGACGCACATACCAAAGCTTGACAGCAGAGTATGGAGTCTCAAAAGCAAGCATCAGCAAATGGTGT